>JALOOK010000556.1 GCA_025454445.1 Oscillatoria sp. Prado101
ACGGTTCGGCACAGTCGGGACAAACCCGCCCCACCCAGCGCTTAGCCACAACCCCCACAAGTGCCTCCCGAAACTAAACTGTCCCGTCAGCGCCCCTGGGCCGGCGAGTTCAGCCGTTTCACCGGCCCCAGTCACCGGCAAAACATCCCTCCCCCCTGCCAACCAGGCATTTTTTTTATTTCCCGCCACAGCAGCTGCATAATTTTCCATTCCCCTCCCGATAAGTGGGCGGAACCTTAAACAAAGACACTCAATTATAAAGAGGAGGGATTATGGATATCTCCGTCAGTTCAGCCGCCGCCGTTGGTTTAGCAGCACTTCTCGCCGTCAGCGGATTCGGTTATTTAGACGCCCGCAACCAACTCGATAAAACCCAAGAGCGTCTGACAGCGCTTCAGTCCGAACGCGACCAGTTAAACAAACAAGTTGATAATTTGCAGAAAGAGATTAAAGATTTACAGCAACAGGTTAGCAGCAGCAATAACCGGGCCAGCGATTTGCAAGGTCAGCTCGGTCGAAGCCAAACTGCTGCGGAAGCTTTCCAGGGACAAATCGATACCCTCAGCACCTGCCTCCAAGGCGTAGTAGAGGGAATGAATGAAATTTCCCAAGGCAACCAAGCCGGCGCTATCGTTAGTTTCTCCGCTGTTTCAGCCAGTTGCAAACAAGCCGGGAAAATCATTGAACAGCGCAACTCTAATTATACCGGACAGGGGCAGGCTCTCACCACGCGCACAACTTTCTGAAAACCCCAGAAACCGGGTTTCTGCGACAAAATTTGCCTCCTACCCGAAACCTTAATTCAGAAACCCGGTTTCTCAGCCCCCGCAGAAGCCCCCGCAGAAACCCCAGAAACCGGGTTTCTGCGACAAAATTTGCCTCCAGCACGAAACATTGATTCAGAAACCCGGTTTCTCAGCCCCCGCAGAAGCCCCTGCAGAAGCCGGGTTTCTCCGGCAAAACCTGACAACGTGCGATACCTAAAAGGGTAAGCGATGCAAATAAAGCGTAATCGGAATTCCCCAACTGGAATTAACCATTTGCTCCAACAGAGCCGGTGGCGGTTCCGTCCCGTCCTCAAAAGTATACACCCCAAAATCTGGATCGCGATTCTTCACCCGCCCATTAATCCCAATCAACAAACCCTTGCTATTAAAAATCGGGCCGCCGCTCATCCCCACCTCAATATCATTTGTATATCCCAACCGATAGCCCTGGGGGAGAGATTTTGCCGGCAGCACCGAAATCGCTCCCTGCGTAAACCGAAATGCCCGAATTCCTAGGTCAAAAGTAGTTTTCAATGTACCTTTTTCATACATCGGGAAACCCGCCGCAAACACCGGCTCCCCCACCCTTGCCCCCTCCGTGGCGGTACGCGCCACCTCGTACACAGCCCCACTGCTAAACTGAACCACCGCCATATCCATATTTCCCAACTGCCTCGGTGGGCGCACCGGCACATACTGCCGGCCATCCGGAGCGATCACTGTATGCTTATCACTAAACGCCACAACGTGCCAGCTCGTTAACACAGTATAAATTTGTCCCTGCCGGCCCACAATCACCCCCGAACCGGAAGCGTGCGGTGTTTGGATGCGTACCGTCGTTTGCTGAGCTAATAATTGAACATTGACATTTAGCGAAGAATATGGTAACGGAACCTCCGCAAACACCGGGCATATTGGCACCGCAGCGGTAAACATGTGCGCCAAGACGCACAAACCTGTGAGCGCCAGTTGTTTGCCAGCAGTCACCTCAAAGCTCCCGCATTCCGCCGCTGGTGGTTACTGGGGTGCCGCCGGCACAGGATTAGAAGGCACTGGGCGAGCCGGTGCGGCGCTTGGCTCATCTTCCCCCAAACGTCCGCTGACATCAATATAGGGGATTTGATCGCTGTCATCACTTTCTAAAAGCGGTGGCGCACCGGCTTGTCCCTCACGCCACGTCAAAAGATTATTCAGCGTTTTCACCGCATCTTGACCCGGTTTGAGCGTAAAAATCAGCCCCTCACAACTTTCATTGACCGCGCTAGCCGTGCAAACCACATCCTCGCCATTCATCCTCCCCACCGTGATATACTTTAGCTGTTTGTTGCGCCGGTAGGTTTCCAGGCGTCCGCTCACTTCCAGGCAGCGCCGCACCGGATCGTAGCCAGAAGCCGAGAAAGCCTCCGAAACCCATTTAATCCAAGGCTCTCTGATCCCTTGACTGTTTTGGTACATCGTGGTGGGCACACTGGATGAGGTGTCGCAGTAAAAGCCTTTTTGACCGGGTGCCGGCTGTGCCGCACTGAGCTGGCTGAATGTAGCAGTGGCCGCCACAGCGACTGCTGTGGCCGCAAACGCTTGCGTGAGCAATCCCCGTTTCACACTCATGGCATCTCCTGGAAACAGACGTGCTTTAAGATTACACAATTTTATATTATAAAAATCCTCCAGATCGGTTTCGTTAAAAATCTTAATTTTTTGCGCGTGAGCAGCCCCTGGGGCGGAGGGAACGCCTGTCCTACCAAGTATAGGCGTAGGGCAGGCGTCTCGCCTGCCCCCAAGATATAGTGTCTTAACCTAAGTAGCTACTGCGATAAAAGCCTAAAAGCTTAGAAACCCGCCCCCACTCACCCCACCGGCTCTTTTGGGCGCAACCGGCACCGCTGGGGGTGCGTTCCCCATGCCACCGGCAGTA
>JALOOK010000182.1 GCA_025454445.1 Oscillatoria sp. Prado101
CGATATCTTCATTCGCCAATGCAACGCCGTTCTTTATTTCCCAGCGAGTAGGTCTAACCTCTCACAGATTCGCCAACAGCTTCTTGACAAGATGCCGGCGGCGAATTGATGTGGGGGCTTCCCCCACCATGATGCCCCCTTTTGGGGGTAGGTTTTGGGGTTTGTCTGGGGTAGCGTCAGGGGATAAAGCTTTCGCATGAGCGGATGTAATCTTTTCACCGATTGCGCATGCTTGTCGCCCTCATGCGAAAGCCCCTACATCGAATCTGTGTAGGGGCTTTCGCATTGGCGCTAGTATCTTTAACGCCCGCGCCCGATATCTTCATTCGCCAATGCAACGCCGTTCTTTATTTCCCAGCGAGTAGGTCTAACCTCTCACAGATTCGCCAACAGCTTCTTGACAAGATGCCGGCGCCCACCACCGGCTGCACCCCTCCCAAAAGTGGACACGCCCTCGCACCCACCGGCTCCCCGGAAGGTGTCGGTAGGCAACTGCAACCCCAACAATCCAACAAAAAAACAATCCTATGATCCAAGACACCATTAACCCAAAAATTTCTTTGGCCTCTTTGCTAGAAGCTATCGGCTCCCTCACTCTTGACGAAAAACGGCAGTTACAGGCATTCCTCGATCAGGAAATATTCCAAGCAGAGGCAGATTTGCTAGACCAAGACCCCACTGTCCAAGAGGAAGTAGAAACAGCTCTCCAAGAGTATAAAGCCGCTGATTATATCCCCCTTGAAGAAGTGCCAGAAGATGTCCAATCCTAGCGCCGGTGTCCCGCACATTAATTTTTTTTAAGCAGCTATCCCCCCCTGCAAGACTTGTGGCACAATAAACGATATTGGTGAACCGGCTCCCTGCCGGCACCCTTTTCCCGCTAAACTCTCACAAGTCCCCCACAATCCATTGCAATGCCGGCAAAAGTCACCCTCACCATTATCGCAGGCAGCCTCAAAGGGCAAAAAGTGGAATTCGACTCCCGCACAACCTGCATTATCGGTCGCCATTACGACTGCGAACTCCAATTGCCCAGCGACGAAGCTCACAGTATTGTCTCCCGCTATCACTGCCTGCTCGACATCAATCCGCCCCAAATCCGCATCCGTGATTTTGGCAGCAGAAATGGCACGTTTGTCAATACAAAAAAAATTGGCCAGCGCCCCAGCCACGCCACTCCTGAACAAGCCCGCCAGATGCAGTTCCCCGAGTGCGATTTGCAGGATGGCGACAAAATTCGCTTGGGAAATACGGTGTTTTGTGTTAGTATAGAAGTAGCCGGTGAGTCGGATATTGGCAATGAGACAACTGCTGTGGCCATTGCCCCAGCGGCAGGAGGGCTAAAGCCCTCACTACAAACATCGAACCTGCCCGCAATTGAAGGGCACACCACCCTGAGAGAGTTGGGAAGGGGAGGGCGCGGTGCGGTTTATTTGGCTCGCAATAACCAAACCGGCGAGGAAGTGGCGCTCAAATTAATGCTCCCCCAAATTGCTGCCAACCCCCGCGATGTCGATTGGTTTCTCCGCGAAGTGGAGAATACCAAAGCCTTAAACCACCCGCATGTTGTACAGCTCAAGGAATCCGGCTACTCTGACGACATTTTCTACTTCACCCTGGAATACTGTGCCGGCGGGAATGCGGTACACTTAATGCGGCAGCGCGGCGGCAAGTTGCCGGTGAGTGAAGCTGTTCCCCTTATCTTGCAAGTCCTCGACGGTTTGGCATACGCTCACACCGCCTATATCCCCTATGTAAAATTGAAAGATGGCAGTTTGGACAGGGGGAAGGGTTTGGTGCACCGCGACCTCAAACCTGAGAATATTTTCCTCAGCACTGCCGGCAATTCTATAATAGCAAAAATCGGGGATTACGGGCTGGCAAAAGCTTTCGATTTAGCCGGCTTCAGCAATCTGACGATGAGCGGCACAAAAGCCGGCACACCCGGTTTCATGCCCCGACAGCAAGTGATCAATTTCAAGTATGTCAAGCCGGAGGTGGATATCTGGGCGACTGCAGCTACGCTATACTATATGTTAACCGGCAGTTACCCCCGCGACTTCGCAGGCAAAGACCCCTTTCTAGCGGTACTCGACGATAAGCCGGTGCCGCTTCGCGTTCGCGATGCCTCGATTCCGCAAAAACTGGCGGAAGTAATTGATTTAGCCCTGATTGACAGCCCCGCAATCTACTTTAAAAATGCGGCAGATTTCAAACAGGCGCTGTCAAGTGCGCTCTAAGTGCCGGTCGGATACTGTTGGCAATCTGCAATTTAACGCGCTAAGCGCCAGAGGGTAGGGAGGGATCTCTGGGAGAGAACCCCCCCTACAATCTGCAATTTAACGCCAGAGCTATTATCACATAAGTGCGATTTTGTCAAGGGGCCGGGTAAAAAAATTTTAGGTGGCCCGGTAGTGGGCCAAAAGCCACTTGCGCCGGTGAGGGTGGGCTTAGCCCAGGTAATGCGGATGAAAGGACTTGAACCTTCACTCCTTGTGGGAACCAGAACCTAAATCTGGCGCGTCTGCCAATTCCGCCACATCCGCAAGTTTCTCTACTATAGCAGATGCAAGCCGAAACTGCAGCAACCGCGCCGGCGGAAATTTTCTTGAAACCAATTGCGCGTATCCGCCGTCAAATACAGCAGCACCCATAATCCCATTTGCACAGCTCCGCCGAGACTGCTGAGGTCCCGGCGGTTTTCGTTTCGGCCCACGGTGGGGCGGCGCTCTCAAGTCCGGTTGATTAATCCTAATTATCGCGGACAGGGGTGGTGGGGCTGTGGTTGAGCGAGGGGGGAGCGAGCGATAATAGAGCAGCCAGCTGATGGAGCCTAACGCTATATGATGGAAGAACGTATCGAAGCCTACCTTGCGGTGATCGGAAAGCTGCTCACTTGTGCCGGTGGGGAAGAATTGGAGATTTTGAATGCCAACCTAGACTTGGTGGATGCTGGCTTAGTGCAGACGATGGAACTGGTGGCGGCTAAACTCTCAGAAGAGGGCAATCAGGACGCAGCGACGTTTTTGCAAGAATTCGCCGCCCAGCTGACTGCTGTGATCGAACAGGCATCAGCGCCTACAGTAAACCCAGAGGATTATATCAATTTCTTGGGTGAAGTCTTGCAGCTTGTCTCAGAAAATCCCGATCCGCAAGTCGTCTACCCGCTGCTGCGAGAAAATGTAGATAAGCTGAATGGCTTTTTGGCGCAACTGCTGCAAAGCTGGGCGACGACAACCCTCCCGGAAGTGGACCTGCAGGAGAGTCAAGGAATCGCCGGCGCGATTGGCAATTTCAGCAACTTGATTCAGCAATTCCCCGACGGCGACAAAGGGAGCAACCTGGAAATTGCCATCACCGGCTACGAAATAGCTTCCGAAGTCTTTACCCGCGACAGCTTCCCAGAAGTGTGGGCGGGCACGCAAAATAACTTAGCTGTCGCTTACACAGATCGCGTCTTTGGCGAGCGCGTGGATAATCTCGACCGGGCGATCTCCTGCTACGAAAATGCCTTGCAAGTGTACACCCTGCAAGCTTTTCCAGAACAGTGGAAGCGCACGCAGCGGAATTTGGCCCTCGCTCAGGAACAGCGCCAAGCTGTCGCCGCAGGCTAGTCTTAAGCATCTAATTATAGCGTTTTTCGTATGAGTGAGGTACTGAGAAACCCGGTTTCGCCAAAGTTACCGGGTTTCTGGCGTGTACTTCATCCAACTGAAAACCGCTATAGCTTAACTTTGTAAAAAGTAGGGTGCGTTTCGCCCCAAAAGAGTGCCTTACTTTTCGGTATTTTAAAAACGCGAAACGCACTGATTGCGGAATTTAACTCTATTTTAAATATTCAATTATAAAGCAAAATACCGGTCGGGTCGGTCAAACCGGCAGGCCAGCATGCGTTGCCGTAGCCCAGGGGTTAAGCTGCCGGCACTCAGGCGAGTTACGGCGGTGAGGATTGCCCCTCCGGTGTTGCCTGTGCCGGTGCGGGCGAGGGTTCAGCCGGCTTTGCGGGTGCCCCCTCCGAGGGTGCCGGTGCTGGCTCTGCGGGAGCCGGTGCGGGAGCCGGTGCGGGAGCCGGTGCGGCTTCTGCGGGAGCCGGTGCGGCTTCTGCGGGTGCCGGTGCGGGTGCCGGTGCGGGTGCCGGTGTCGGTGCCGGTGCGGGTGCCGGTGCGGGTGTCGGTGCGGGTGCCGGTGCGGGTGCCGGTGCGGGTGCCGGTGCCGGTTGTGCCGGTGCGGGTGCCGGTGCCGGTGCCGTTGGTGCCGGTGCGGGTGCCGGTGCTTTCTGAGTTTGACTGTCGGGCTTAAACTCAAAAGAGAACTGGTAAGCCACAGTCTTGTCAGTCGCTTTCAGCGGAAAACCCTTAACCGCATTCAAAGCCGCTTCGTTAAGGAATGGGGACTTCGTGGGCACTAACAGAGTTGGCCCTTCAAGGATTTTACCACCGGCACCCACCAGCACCCCAACCAGAACCCTGCCTTCCAGCTGCTTCGAGCTTGCTTCTGGCGGATAGGGAGGAGGCATCGATATCGCAGGTTCCATTTGCAGATCCGGATGAGCTTGTTGTAATTTGCGCACCCAGCTGACATAGGCATCCCCACCCGCCAGCATCGCTTCTTGCTGCTCCGAAACTGAGCCTGCTGGGGTTTCAGCCGCTTGTTCCTGAATTTGCCGTTCCTTTTCCTCCAAAGAAGCTCCTGCGGCTGCCGTAATTCTTTCGGGTTGGGCCACAGGAGCGGGACTGGCCGACGGGGATTGGGCCGCACTGGCAACGTTGGGCGGGGCGGCTGGGGTGGGGCTTGCCGGCATAGCTTGGCCGGCCCTAGCGACGGCTTGATTGCGGTCAGCCTGCTGCCACTGCTGCAGCTTTCGCGCCATATCCTCCGATTGCTCCGGAGAGGCCAGCAACCCAGCCGCTCCCTGCTGTTGCCGCTGCTGGAACTGCTGAACCGTGAGAAGATTAGAGTCCTGGGAAGCCGCCTGGGGTGGAGTTTGTGCCGGCGGCATCTCAGTGCGAGCCGCTATTTGCGGGGCTAGGGCAGTAGGGGCAACTGGGGCCGGCGGCCAGGAATCAGGCTGGTCAGCCGGCAGTACCGGATCTAACTGCGACAGACCGGGCTGCGCCGCTGCCGGCGAGGAAATTTGTGGCTGAGCGATATAATAATTGACCGGCGGAGGAAGTATCGGGACTGACGGATTTACCCTTGAAGCAGGTGACGGCACCTCAGACCAATTCGGCGTCAGCCTCGGTGAGGGCGGCAGGACAGACAAATTTGAATAGGCCGACTGTGCCGGTGGGAGTGGCACATTTGAATAGAGGGAGGGTGCCGGCGGAATATAGGTTGGATACGAGGAGAGTGGCGACGAGGGATAATATGCAGGATAGGAGTCAGGTGCCGGCACGGAAGGCACATTGGCCAAGGGGGGCGGCGGTGGGATATTAGGTGAACCGGAGACTGACAAATTATTTTCCAGCGCCGAAAGTTGAGCCTGCAGCTCCGCTGGCGTCATAGGCGGCAGCGATGGCAGCGCCGGCTGCGAAGCGGGCTTTGCGGGAGTGGGGAATAGATATAGCTGCGGTTTTGACAAGGAAGGCAGGCGTTTCTGTTCGGCGGGGGATAGCTGCACAAGATCCACTGTTTGCCAGGGCTGCACTGCCTTGGAAGAAGAGGCCGGCAAAAGGGGCCAGCCCACCGCGAGCGCTCCGTGGACGCCCACAGAAACCAAAAAGGCCACGTTGCTTGGCTGGCGCAACGGTGCGGGCACGAAGTTAAACAGGGAGGAGTTGAGCATAATCGGTACAGTACATACGACTGGTGTCGTGGGAGGCTTGTCAGCAGGAAATGTCAGCTTTTCATTATTCTGACTTGAAAACGTTTGTAGTTGGGCTGCACGCCCTACCGAGGTCGGAGGGAACGCCTGTCCTACGCCTTCTATTTGTTTACTCGTTACGGGACTCTGACTTGAAAATAGTCTTGTAGGGGCTTGCGCCCCCGTGCTCGCCCCGCCCTGGAAACAATTTTCATTGGTGGCGGTGTGCGCAGTTCCGTGCGTGACTGCCTAGATGCTATCTACAAAAATATTTGCAGCATTCTCAGCCGAGAATCGCCCAGTTCCTACTTTCTTGCCCGAAAGCGACCGCGCTGCTGGCCTAGAAGTTGCTGTCAAACGGTTGGGATTTGGGGACTTGTACGATAATCAGGGAGAAATAGGGCAATTGTAAGTTGGGGCGGTCGAGTAAATCGGTATAGATTGCCTGCTCTGGCAGAGTGGCTCGTTCCACAACCCAGCTGCGTCCGAGCAATCCCCGCCGGTGCAGCAGTTCCCAAACTCGCTCATAGACCGAACTTACTTTCATCAGCACGACTATATCTGCCCAGTCTAGCGCAGTTTCCAGTTCTTCTACCGCATAGAGTGCCGGCAGGATGGCAAGGCGCTGGCTGCCCAGTGTCAGAGGTTCTCCCAAAGCAGCTGCTGCTGCCATTGGAGAGCAAATTCCCGGAACCAGACGCACAGGCACTTGCGGATGCAGCTGCTGCAGCGTCTGCGCCAAATAGGTGAAGGTGCTGTAAAAACTGACATCCCCCTCACAGACAAAAGCGACATCTCGCCCGTTTTGCAGGTGCTCCCAGACTTGTTCCGCCCCCTCCCGCCACGCGAGGGTGAGGGTTTCCATATCGCGCACATAGGGAAATTTCAAAGCCAGCTGGATTTGTTCCGGACGCAGCCACTCGGCTACAATTTGTTGCGCCATTCCCGGTTTGCCGCCCACACCGGCTGGGTACGCCACCACCGGCGCACTTTTTAGCAGCCGCAGCCCTTTGAGGGTGAGCAATTCTGGGTCGCCGGGACCCACACCAATACCATACAATATGCCGGTTGTCACAGTTATTACCGCTCTGTCTTGAAAATGTTTGTAGTTGGGCTGCACGCCCTACCGGAAAAGCCTGCTGTCGGCACAGTTTCATTATGTGGCGGTGTGCGCAACTCCGAATCGATTGTCTAAATTCTCAGGAATGCTGCCACGGCGCTCCCTCAAAAGTTATCAATTCCAGGGGATATATTTTACCACCATTCGCCAGGTATTGCAAGATTTCCCGAACTTCTTCTCCCCGCAGTGACAAATGCTCTAATTCTTGCAGGGAAAACCACCCCGCACGCCAAGAGTCCTCATCTGGCACAGTTTTCGGGGGCGTGTCGTCTTGCGGGCGACCGGCAAAAATGACTCGCAGGCGAGTTGCCGGTTGTTCCCCGAGGAACAGCGGCGTGTGTTCAATGCGGAGAATTCCGTCTACAATTACTGGAATGCCGGCTTCTTCTAAGGTTTCTCGCTGCGCGGCTTCTACGAGAGTTTCTCCCGGCTCGACTCGACCGGCTGGCAGATACCACTGCTGTCCGCGCTTGCTTTCTTGGACTAAGAGAAACCGGTTTTCTAAACGAACGGCAATCAGGGCAAAATACCAAGTGTGAATCGGCGAGCGTGCCATATAATTGTAACGTAAGTTGACTGAAGGGCGGGCATTAGGGATTAGGGATTAGGGGTTAGGGGTTAGGGGTTAGGGATTAGGGATTGGGGGTTGGGAGAAAAGTGGATACTTAACCCAATGCCCCAATGCCCCAATGCCCCATTGCCCCATGCCCCATGCCCCATGCCCCATGCCCCATTGCCCCATGCCCAATCCAAAATTCATACATCCAAAATCCACGCATGCCATTACCGAGTGTTATTTTACCGGGCTTTTTCGCCGGGGAAGGCGAATACCGAGAGATGGAACAATCTCTCAACCGGCTGGGTTTCCCTGCGGTGACAGTGCCGTTGCGCCAGCGGGATTGGTGGCCAACTTTGGGGGGCAGATCGGTCGCGCCGGTTTTGCGACTTCTCGACCGCACGGTGCGCCAGGTGTTGCAGGAATACAGCACTTCCCAGTGTAACCTAATCGGTCACTCTGCCGGCGGCTGGATTTCTCGCATTTACCTGGGAGAAAAGCCTTATATTATTCACGGAGATGTTGACGAAAATGCCGGTTTGTGGTATAAACATCCGTCAGTGGCAACTTTGATTACTTTGGGGACGCCGCACTTCAGCAAGTACGAGCGCTGGACTCGCAAGAATCTGGATTTTGTGAATAATAACTATCCAGGGGCTTTTTACGGGAATGTTCGCTATGTGTGTGTTGCCGGTAAGGCGATTTACGGGAAGCGGCGTCGGGGTCAATGGCTGGCTTACAATAGCTACAAGTTGACTTGTGGGGAAGGGAATACCTGGGGAGATGGGATCACGCCGGTGGGAGCGGCGCATTTGCAGGGGGCGGAAAATCTGGTGCTGGAAGGAGTGACGCACTCTCCGAGGAGAGCCGGTTTGTGGTACGGTTCGCCGGAGGTAATGCCGGCGTGGGTGGGGTATTTGCGGTAAGGGCGATCGCAAGGGAGCATCGCGTCTCCGATGCATCAATGTTAGCAGAAACCGGGTTTCTCAAAGAAACCC
>JALOOK010000183.1 GCA_025454445.1 Oscillatoria sp. Prado101
CGGCACCCTGTCCACACACTGTCCTTGCTCTTGCCGGTTTTACACGATTATCCAAAGTCAATCTAATTTTTTAAATTTTTCCCTCAAATCTAGACTTTTATCCGCATTTACTTTACTTTAATGTAATTATACGATTATACTATAAAAGACATGGCATTTTCCCTCGGTCAGCGTCTGCGCACTACTCGCGAACTGCTAGGCTTAACTCAGGAGCAAGTCATCAAACAGCTAAAAAGCAACTACGGAGTCACCCTGAGCCAGCAAGCCTTGTCCTGTGTGGAGAACGGAAAGCGCAAATTAGACGCAGAAAGAGAGCTGCCGGCGCTGGCAGCCGCCTACGGCAAGCCCATCCATTATTTTTATGATTCCTGGGAAGTGCCACCGGCACCCCCCACCCCACCCGTCCCCAAAGCTAGCTCTGCCGGCAGCGCTGACTTTCAAACTCTCACCCAGCGCGACAAACTCCAGCTCGCCGCAGAACTGATTCAAAGTCTCTTACCCAAAACCCAGCCCCACCCGGGGGCAACCGGCACCCGCCGGCCTTTTATTACGCTATTATCCTAAACTTACAATTTTATCGGATAGCGACTGCCACAGTCAGAAAATAAGATTTTATTGTAACTCACAAGATTTCCTGATAAAATGGCCTTCTCCCTTGGCAAGCGCTTCAAGGCGACCCGCGAGTCACTTGGCATGACTCAAGAACAAGTCATCGAACAGCTAGAGATTCGCTACGGCGTCAGCCTCAGCCAGCAAGCGCTGTCATGTATCGAGAACGGAAAGCGCAAAGTAGACGCGGAGAGAGAGCTGCCAGCGATCGCAGCCGTCTACGGCAAAGCAATCGATTATTTTTACGACTCCTGGCACTTACCGCCGGCACCCTTCCCGGCGGCGAAGCCGGCACCCCCCATCCCCAAAAGCCGGTCGGCAGTCACCATTGACATGGAAGCCCTCACCCAGCGAGATAAACTAGAGCTAGCAGTCGAACTAATTCAAAACGTTTTGCAGGAAACCTAGCTAAAAGAGGTAATGTTCGCTGTTTCTGACCCCACACATGAGTGGTTGCGGTTTCACCAATAACCTTTGCTAGCCAATTATATATTATATAAAACTGACACAGCAGATAAAGTGCTTCTCAACTCCTTAGGGAGCGACAAACCGGCCTATGTCCGGGAACTGGGAATCGACCCCATTCCTTAAAAAATAAGATATAGCTTTTCTCAACGAGCGGGAGATCCAGAGAAACCCGGTTTCTTTAAGAAACCGGGTTTCTAAGACACAGCTCAAGATGTCTGCTCAGAGGGCAGATTCAGGCTTTAGCCCTCAACCGGCAGCCGGCGAGTCGCCGGGATTTATCAAAATCTTCTGACACCGGCACCTATCTTAGCTAAACCCACCCCCACCGGTGCGCCACCCCCACTACCCGCTGCCGGTGAATCCCGATACAATAAACCCTGTGCCATTTGCGCAAAGATTACATGTCTACTATCTCCGAAGCCCCATTCTCCCCTGAAGAAATCGCCGACGAAGGTCTAAAGCCCGAAGAGTACGAAGAAATAGTCCACCGGCTCGGTCGCCACCCCAACAAAGCCGAGCTGGGCATGTTCGGCGTCATGTGGTCAGAACACTGCTGCTACAAAAACTCCCGCCCCCTCCTCAAACAATTCCCCACTCAGGGCGATCGCATCCTCGTCGGCCCCGGAGAAAACGCCGGTGTGGTAGACTTGGGAGACGGACTGCGACTGGCCTTCAAAATCGAATCCCACAACCACCCCTCCGCCGTCGAACCCTTCCAAGGAGCAGCCACCGGCGTCGGAGGCATCCTGCGCGACATCTTCACAATGGGCGCTCGCCCGATCGCCGTCCTCAACTCCCTCCGCTTCGGCTCCCTAGAAGACGCCCGCACCCGCCGCCTGTTTGCCGGTGTCGTCGAAGGAATTTCCCACTATGGGAACTGCCTGGTAGCGAGCGAGACATTTATCTGGCGCGACGAGAAGGGCGCACACTTTGATACCATTGGCAACTTCGTTGAATCTCATTTGCCCTGTGGCCAGCTAACCGCCGAGCTAGATCCCTCTGTCACCGTCCAAACCCTCTCCCTAGATCCCGACACGCAGCAAAGTTGCTGGGTGCCGGTGCGCCGCGTCTTCAAGCGACGCGCCACAACCCTGATAACCATTCGCACCGCCCTGGGCCGAACCCTCACCGTCACACCAGATCATCCAAATTTAATCTTGGAAAACGGCGAGTGGCGCACCCGCGAAGCCCAATCCTTAAAAGTTGGCGACCTGATTCCCCTACTGATCGACATGCCGGTGCCCGAATCACTCGAAGGACACACCCATGTCCCAGCACTGGACTTGCTCAGCGCTTTGGACGAACAGCACCAGCGCCATGTTTATGTGGATCTGCCGGCAGATTGGCCGCCGGCAGACACCCTGCGCTCAGCCTTGCGCGAAATCGAACCTTCCGCAACCAAGCGCTGCTCCTACCTGAAAAAGCGCCGGCTGCCCCTCTCACATTTTCTCAGCTTAGAAACCCTGCTGAGCGTATCCCGCCACGATATTCGCCTCTTCCGGCGGGGCAAAGCCAACCACATGAACGCCGTCATCCAGCCTGATGAGGAGTTCGCACGCCTGCTGGGCTACTACCTCTCCGAGGGATGCGTTTCCCAAAACGGGAACACCTATAAAATCATCTTCACCTTTGCCCTCCATGAAACTGAATATGTCAGTGACGTCGCGCACGGGCTGAAAACCCTCGGATTGCGCCCCTGCATCGAACACCGCGATTCCACTATCGCTGTTTACGCAACGTCATGGCTGTTCGGTCACCTCTTAAAAGACGTTTGGAAATGCGGTGCCGACGCCGGCGATAAAGCTTTTCCCGGCTTTGTTTTCCAATGGCCGCGCCATTTACAGCGCCAAGCCCTCAAAGCTTTGCTGCGGGGCGATGGCTCCCTCACCACCCTGACCCACGGAAGTCATGCTAAAATCACTTTTGCCACAATAAGCTCCAAGCTTTTCCAGCAAGCTCTGATGCTGCTTCAGAGTCAAGGAGCAATCCCGTATATCTATCAGCGACCGGCATGCGAAGGGCAGATTCGCGGTCGCTACCATCTGCGCCAACCCCTATGGCAGCTGGAAGTTTGCAATGTTTCCGGACTGACAGCCCTAGCAAACGTCTTTGGCGAAGAACGCACCCAGCAGTTAGCCGAGGGACTGGCACGCTATGACGGGACAAAATATTCATTCCCGCGCTTCTCAATCTCCAATCAGCTGGCATTCGTCAAAATTCAAAGCATAGAAACCCATCCCGTTGATGAGTGCGATGTCTACGACGTTGAGGCAGACAGAACTCATCTTTTCGCCACCACTTCTGGCATAATTACGCACAATTGCGTTGGCGTCCCCACCGTTGGCGGCGAAGTCTACTTCGACCCCGCCTACACCGGCAACCCCCTCGTCAACGTCATGGCCCTCGGCCTGATGGAAACCCCCGAAATCGTCAAATCAGGCGCAGCCGGCACCGGCAACCCCGTACTCTACGTCGGTTCCACCACCGGCAGAGACGGCATGGGAGGAGCCAGCTTCGCCAGCGCCGAACTCAGCGACGCCTCAATGGACGACCGCCCCGCCGTCCAAGTCGGCGATCCCTTCCTGGAAAAATCCCTGATCGAAGCCTGCTTAGAAGCCTTCAAAACCGGCGCAGTCGTCGCCGCACAAGACATGGGCGCAGCCGGCATCACCTGCTCCACCTCCGAAATGGCAGCCAAAGGCGGCGTCGGAATCGAATTCGACCTCGACAAAATCCCCGTCCGCGAAACCGGCATGGTGCCCTACGAATACCTCCTCTCCGAATCTCAAGAGCGCATGCTCTTTGTCGCCCACAAAGGCCGCGAACAGCAACTAATCGACATATTACACAAATGGGGGCTGCACGCTGTAATCGCCGGCCACGTTATTGAAGAACCCATCGTGCGCATCCTCTTCAAAGGCAAAGTAGCCGCAGAAATACCCGCCACAGCCCTCGCCGACAACACCCCAATTTATCACCGGCAACTGTTGACAGAACCGCCAGACTATGCTAAAGAAGCCTGGAAGTGGACAGCAGACTCCCTCCCCGAAAGCACACAAACCGGCATCCAAATCCAAGAAACCCACAAAACCTGGAACGACATCCTGCTGCAGCTGCTAGACACCCCAACCATTGCCTGCAAGCGCTGGGTATACCGGCAGTACGACCATCAAGTCCAGAACAACACCGTCCTCCTCCCCGGCGGCGCTGACGCCTCCGTAGTGCGGCTGCGCCCGCTCGAACCCCCCTCAAGCCCAACGGCGGCGTCTGGGCGCGGCGTAGCCGCCACCGTGGACTGCAATTCCCGCTACGTCTACCTCGACCCATACGAAGGAGCCAAAGCCGTCGTCGCCGAAGCCGCCCGCAACCTCAGCTGTGTGGGCGCAGAACCCCTCGCAGTCACAGACAACCTCAATTTCGGCTCTCCCGAAAAGCCGGTGGGTTACTGGCAGCTAGCGTCCGCTTGCCGGGGTATTGCAGAAGCGTGCAGCGAATTCGCCACCCCAGTCACCGGCGGCAATGTGTCCCTGTACAACGAAACCCTCGACTCAGCCGGCAATCCCACGCCCATCTACCCGACGCCGGTGGTTGGCATGGTGGGCTTAATACCCGATTTGAGCCGCATCTGCGGTCAGGGCTGGCAGAAAGGGGGAGATATCATTTACCTGTTGGGGCGTGGGGCATCGGCAGTCACCCTGGGCGCTTCTGAATATTTAGCAGCCATTCACGGGACGGTTGCCGGCATTCCCCCGCGAGTAGATTTTAACTTGGAGCGGCGGGTGCAAGCCGCTTGCCGCGACGGAATCCGCCAGGGTTGGGTGCGGTCCGCCCACGACTGCGCCGAGGGAGGAATCGCAGTCGCCCTCGCCGAATCCTGCATCACCGGCAATCTCGGAGCCGAAATTCACCTGCCCAATCCGGGAGTTCGCTGGGATGAACTCCTCTTCGGAGAAGGCGGCGCTCGGATTGTGGTTTCCGTCGCCCCAGAGGTGTCCGCTGTTTGGGAATCCCACTTAAAGGACAGCCTCGGAGAGGACTGGCAAAAAATTGGCCAGGTTGCCGGCAGCCGGTTGCGAGTTTTTACGGATGATAGCGTGTCCTTAATTGAGGCTAGCATCGCCGATATGAGCGACCGCTGGCTCAACGCCATTGAGCGCCGGCTCTCGGCGTGACACCTGTCCCCCAAGTGGGGTGCCTTCCCCATACAAACTCTTCTTTCTCCCCCTCTCCCCTTGTGGGAGAGGGGGCTGGGGGGTGAGGGGTTGGCGTTGCACAGTAGAAGGATGATTTCTCTTTTTGCACTCATCCAAAACCCTCTCTCACGTCCCCCTCCCCGCAGGCGGGGAGGGGGTTGGGGGGTGGGGAAGATCGCCGCTGTGCAACGCTCCCGGGGTTCATCCCACTGTGCCTTCCCCCCAGCAAGGCGTGGGGTGCCTTCCCCCCTGGGGGAACGCACCCTACAAGCTAATTCTTGAAAAAATCAGTAGCATTGCCGATCCCTATTGCGCTACCGTTATGGTGGAATGTTAAGAAATATTTAAGCTGCGCTTCTACTTCGGTTAATAGCGGCAGGCTTGATCTCGATCCCACTCACCCCCATCTCGATCAGTAGTAGGAGCTGAACCATGATTCCTAACCAACCCCTGTCCTCTGAAGTGCGTCCCGCTGATTCCCGAGATTGGCACGCAGGCAGTCCAGATGTCACTCCTGGCGTCGAGCCGGCATCTGACAAGCCAGAAGAAGCCTGCGGCGTTTTTGGCATCTACGCCCCCGGCGAGGATGTCGC
This sequence comes from Oscillatoria sp. Prado101, assembly GCA_025454445.1. Lineage (GTDB taxonomy): Bacteria > Cyanobacteriota > Cyanobacteriia > Cyanobacteriales > Oscillatoriaceae > Oscillatoria. The sequence continues at coordinate 5,864 of JALOOK010000183.1, forward strand.
CAAGCTCACCTACTTCGGTCTGTACGCGCTGCAGCACCGGGGTCAAGAATCTGCAGGAATCGCCACCTTCGACGGAGAGCAGGTGCGCCTGCACAAAGACATGGGGCTGGTGTCCCAGGTGTTCAGCGAATCGATTTTGCACGACTTGCCCGGAACCCTGGCCGTTGGCCACACCCGTTACTCGACCACCGGCTCCAGCCGCGTCGTCAACGCCCAGCCCGCTGTGGTGGAAACCCGTTTGGGACCCGTTGCCCTAGCACATAACGGCAATCTTGTCAACACTGCAGAACTGCGAGATGAGTTGCTGCGGCTCAACTGCAACTTGGTGAGCACCACCGATTCAGAAATGATTGCGGTTGCGATCGCCCTGGAGGTGAATGCCGGCAAAAACTGGTTAGAAGCCGCCATCAGCGCTTTCCACCGCTGTTCGGGAGCTTTCAGTCTGGCAATCGGCACACCGGCAGGTTTGATGGGCGTGCGCGATCCCAACGGCGTCCGCCCGTTGGTTATTGGCACTCTGGACACTAACCCGGTGCGCTATGCGATCGCTTCCGAAACCTGCGGGCTGGATATTATTGGTGCTCAATATTTGCGGGATGTCGAGCCTGGGGAGTTAGTGTGGATTACGGAAGAAGGTATGGCTTCTTTCCACTGGAGCAAGCAGCCGGAACGCAAGCTTTGCATCTTTGAAATGATTTACTTCGCCCGCCCGGATAGCGTCATGCACGACGAGAGCCTGTACACCTACCGGCTGCGGATCGGTCGCCAGCTTGCTAAAGAAGCGCCGGCGGATGTGGATATCATTATTGGCGTCCCCGATTCTGGCATACCGGCGGCGATTGGCTTTTCCCAAGGTTCGGGCATTCCTTACGCTGAGGGGCTGATTAAAAATCGCTATGTGGGGCGCACTTTTATCCAGCCCACTCAACATATGCGCGAGTCGGGGATTCGCATGAAATTGAACCCGCTCAAAGATGTTTTGGAGGGCAAGCGGGTGGTGATTGTGGATGATTCGATTGTGCGGGGAACCACTAGCCGCAAAATTGTGAGAGCGCTGCGGGATGCCGGTGCGCTGGAAGTTCACATGCGCATTTCGTCGCCGCCGGTGACTCACCCGTGCTTCTATGGCATCGATACGGATAACCAAGACCAGCTGATTGCTGCTACTAAGTCGGTTCAGGAGATTGCCGAACAAATTGGGGTTGACTCGCTGGCTTTTCTCAGCTGGGATGGGATGGTTAAGGCGACGGGCGAAGATCCCAAGAGCTTCTGCACCGCTTGCTTCACCGGCGACTACCCGATTCCTGTTCCTGAGCTGGTGAAACGCTCTAAGCTGATGCTGGAAAAAGCCGTCAAAGTGTGAGGCCGGTAGCGGTAATATAACTCAAGTTGCTATTTACCAGTAAGTCAGGTCAGATCCCCCCCTAGCCCCCCCTTAAAGGGGGGGGGAACACACTCGTTCCCAGGCAGAGCCTGGGAATGCAGACAGGTAGCCTCCAGGCTCCCTTTCTCAGCACAGTTTACTCGTTCTGCCTGGGAATGCAGATAGGGAGGCTCCAGGCTTCCTTTCTCAGCACAGTCGAGGCAGAGCCTCTGTATTTGCGTTCCCAGGCGGAGCCAGGGAACGAGAGAATATATAGCGGTTCTCAGATTAGTGAGGTACGGAGAGGTACGGAGAAACCCGGTTTCTTAAAGAAACCGGGTTTCTGGCCCCTTCTTTAAGAAACCGGGTTTCTGGCCCTTTCTTTAAGAAACCGGGTTTCTGGCCTCTGGGAGAGGGACAGGCGCTCTAGCCTGTCCTGCGCCCTCACCTAATCTGTTTGCGCCGGCCCGAGGTATTTGGTTAAGTAGGGGGAGAACACTTCGTAAATTACTGTCAGGGGCTTTTTGTGGTGCCAGAACAGGTAATGCCGGCCCCAAAATGGCCCTGGATAGCCAAATGCTTGTTCTAAGACAGCTGAGTTGCCGTAGTGAATTCCTTGCACGTCGCGATATAATTCTGTGCGCAGGGACGCCAGACTCGCCCAAATTGGGATAGATTTATTCTGCAAATATTCATCGACGTGGCTGGCTTCCCACCAAGAGGTGGCGTAGGCTAAACGCTGTCCTGAAGCTTTGCGCAGCCACACTTGCCGGCGCAGTCTCGGTCCTGGGACGAGGTGAATTAGATCGGGCGCACTGTCGGAATCCATCCCCACCGGCGACATGTCGATGATATCAATTTCCGTTGGTTCGCCGGTGAGCAGTTGCAGGTGGCGGGTGGGGGAGCCATCTCCCAAAAGCAGGATTTGCCACGCCGGGGACAGCTGGCTGTGGGGCAATCCCCGCTGCACGATTTCTTCTCCCCCTT
>JALOOK010000557.1 GCA_025454445.1 Oscillatoria sp. Prado101
CCAGGCCCGTTCCTCCCTCTTTAGTGCTAAAAAAGGGGTCAAACAGCCGTTTCTTTGCCGGCTCTGGGATTCCGGAACCGCTGTCGGCAATAGAGATAGCGACCCGCTCCTTATCGAGGGCGCAGGTAACAATTTTGATAGTGCTGGGATTGGCATTAAGTTGTTCTGGCGTCAGCTTTGCTTGCTGTTCGTCCAGCGCGTCAATGGCATTGTTGAGGAGATTCATAAACACCTGATTCAGCTGACCGGCACAGCACTCAACTAAAGGCAAGTCGCCGTACTCTTTAATCACCTGAATTTCGGGATGATTGGGGCGCGGCTTCAAGCGGTTTTGCAGAATCATCAGAGTGCTGTCGATGCCGTCATGGAGGTTGACTTCTTTGACCGCCGCTTCGTCGAGCCGGGAAAAGGTGCGCAAAGAGCGCACAATTTCACCGATGCGATCCGCTCCCATTTTCATAGAATCGAGCAGTTTTGGCAAGTCTTCTGTGAGGAAATCCAGGTCTATTGTCTCTATTTCAGCTTCTATTGCAGGTGCGGGCTGGGGATAAGTGTCGCGATATAGCTGAATCAGTCTTAACAGATCGTCGGCGTATTCTCGGGCGTGATTAACATTCCCATAAATGAAGCTAACCGGATTGTTAATTTCGTGAGCCACACCCGCGACAAGCTGGCCCAGGGAGGACATTTTTTCATTCTGAATCAGCTGGGACTGGGTGCGCTGGAGTTGCTGCAAGGCGAGTTCCAACTCCTGGCTTTTTGCTGTCGCCTCTTGGGCAGCTTTGCGGGTTCGCTCTTCCGATTGCCTTAACGCCTCTTCCGCTTGCTTGAACTCGGTGATATTCTGGGAGACGAGCATGCCGGCAAAAATTTCTCCTTGGTGATTTTTCACCGGCAGCGTTTGCATGTAGTAGATGTTCCCACCCCAGGCGTTTTCTTGCGCCCGCATCTCACCGGCGATCGCCGCGCGGTGAAGCTGGGCAATCTGCTGGCGAACTTCTGCCGGCCAAAACTCCAGGACATTTTTCCCTTCTACAGAGGCTGAGTCAACTGCATGCCGCGCTAACTCGGAACCACCGGCAAGTATGTAGCGCAAGTCGGGGTCAAATAAAAACACCGCTCCATTGGGAAAATTATCCACCAAAGTGCGGTACAGTTCCTGACTTTTGCGCAGCGCCTCTTCGGCTTGTACGCGCTGCGTGATATCGCGAGCGATGACCGACAGTAACTCCACCTCGCCGTTTTCCGATTTGTGGGACATGGAAACCTGGGATACAGGAATTACAGTCCCATTGCGATGTTGCAGAGTAAACTCGCCTCTCCACACCCCCTCGCTCACACATGCTGAGATAATTTCACTGAAAGCCTTCTCAAATGCTGAATTTGGGATAAAATCGGGTAAAATTAGGGCGGTAATGTCCTCACTTTCACCAATTCCCACCCTTGATCGACCTGCTTTGTTAACGTAAAGCATGTGTCCAGCCGCATCAGAGATGGCAACAAAATCCGTGGTGGCTTCCAGGAGAGCAGTCAATCGGGCTTGAGCTTGCACGGCTTGCTTGAGTTCAGTAATTTCCACAACTACCGCGCCCAAACCGATGGGATTTTCGTCCTTATCGGGAAGGGGAAAATAAGAGCACAGCCAGTGTCGAACGACACCTGGCTGGCTGGCAACTTCACTGCTCACCTCCTGATTGAGAACCGGTTTGCCCGTCGCCAATATTTGCCGGTACATTGGCTCTACCACAGCAGCCAGTTGCGGCTCGGCTTCGCTGAGCGTCTTGCCCAGATAGTCCGCTACTGTCCGCCCCCCCATTCCCGCTAAAATGGCATTTATTTGCACGAACCGCAGCTCGGTGTCGTAAATGACCATGCCGGCGGGAGCAGCGGTGAAGAAAGCGTCAAATTGCGCTTGCCGCAGGGCTAATTCTTGTTCCAGCAATTTGCGATCAGTGATATCGAGCATCAAGCCATCCCAAAGCAGAGTGCCGTTGATTTCCTGTTTGAGTCTGGCTACTGCTTGAATCCACTTGATCTTGCCAGATGGCGTGATGCTGCGCCACTCCCTGCGCCACTGCCCAGTTTGTGCGGCGACGATAACAGACTCGCTCAAGGCGCTCTCGTCCTCCGGGTGAACTTGCTGCCAAATCAAGTCACCATTTTCCAGAACTGCTTCTGGATCTAACTCAAAAAGGTCACAGCAACTGGCACTGATATAAGGAAACTCTCCTCTGGAATCACCGGCACGGTGGCGGTACTGGTAAATCAGTCCTGGCACATTTTCCGCCAGCCCCTGGAACCGCGCCTCAGATTCTTGCAAAGCGATTTCAGCTTGTTTGCGGTCACTAATATCTGTAACACTCCCCACATAGCCTCGGAGTTTCCCATCCGCCCCAATCTCAGGAATTGCCTGCACCAAGCACCACACTAAAGTGCCATCAGGACGCAGCAGCCTTATTTCATTTTGAAACGGCACGCCGCTGACTGCAGCAGTATGCCAGGAAGTAAAAGCTCGCTCCCTGTCTTCAGGATGCACTGCCTCTGCCCAGCCATTTCCCCCGGCAGTTTCTGGGGTCTGTCCGGCAATCTCGCACCAGCGCTCGTTGGAGTATATATTGTTCCCTTCGGCGTCGGAGCGGAATATTCCCACCGGCGACAGTCTCGCCA
>JALOOK010000184.1 GCA_025454445.1 Oscillatoria sp. Prado101
CGGGGGGATTGCCCCTACGGTTTCATCCTTTTGATGTGCGACGCCTGCGCAAGAGACCACCTGTGGGGTATAGTTGGCTGCATGGGTGTTACCGGCTGGCAGGCACTGGCTTCGGCACGCCGCGCAGGTGGGTGCTGCGAGATGCCAGCCATCACAAAACTACAGGAGGATGGGAGGGATGGAAACTCTAATCAAAGTGGTAGACTTGCTGTTTCTGGTGGCCATTGCAGGGGGAGCCTTCGCATCGGTGCTGCTGGAATTAAGGGCTATCCGCGCCTACCGGCGCTCACTCGCGGAAGTTGCCAAACCTATCGACTATTTGGCTAAGTACCTTAACAATGAGAGCAAACCGGCAGAACATAATGGCTCCACACCGCCGCCAAAGCCAGACGCTCAGAGCCTGAAATGGATTGCCAGACATTTTGCCGGTCAGTCCACGGAGGATGACTTTCTGCCCAGGATAGACAATGGCAGTTTCGTGCTGCTCCAGTCCCCTTCTATTTTAGCAGCGCCGGTGCCGCGCTCGCCGGTGAGTTTTGCGCCGAATTTGCTGACGGCGCTGGGGGTTTTGGGAACTTTCGCCGGCATCTTTCTGGGGTTGCAAAAAATCGGGATTTCTACTATTACGGAACCGCAACAGCTTCTCGATTCCAGCACCCAGCTCCTAGAAGGGATGAAGCTGGCGTTTGTCACTTCTCTGCTGGGACTAGGCAACTCTATTTTTTTGATATTACTTCTCGCTTGGGGAGAGCGCCGGCGCAAAGCTAGCCGCGACAAGTTCCGCAATAAGCTCAACCAGATTGCTTTCCTGGAAACGCCAGAGCGACTGCTTTCGCGCATCACCCCCGACGCCAATCGCGATGCAGCCGCTGCTATTGTCCGCGCGGCGCAGACGATGCGTGCCGGTTTTACGGAAATTGTAACAGCTCAGCAGCGGCTCAATCCAGAAAAAATGGGGCAGCAAGTGGGGCTGGCGCTGATTCCCGTGTTTGAGGAAATCCGCGAAGAACTCGCCACTCTGCGGCAAATTAAGGCGGATCAGGGTCAAGAGCTGTTAAAGAGTTTGATTGGGGAATTGCGCACCGGCGTTATTGAGCCGGTCGTGGAGCGTTTGGACGCCACCTCACAGCTGACTCAAGAAGCTTCTGTCGCTGTCAGGGAGCTGAAAAATGAGCTGGGCGGCATTTCCCAGAGTCTGGCGGAATCGATATTAACGATTCAGAGTTTCCAGCAGGATACTGTGGTTCGCTTGCAGGACTTCGCCGGCAATTTGCAGGCAATTCTGGCTGAGTTCCAAACGGATACGAAGGGCGTTTTGCAGGAAATGGCGGCTGAGATCCAGCAAGGAGTTGACCAGAGTATTGAGGGGATGAAGGAGCAGCGAGCGGCGTTTAAACAGAGTGCGGAGGAAGCCGCCGCTACTTTCCGGGGGATTCGAGAGGACTTGCAAGCCGGTTTGCACACTCAAGCGGAGTTGGAACAGCAGCGGCTGCAAGGCGTGCAGGAGCGAATGGTGAATATTCTCAAGGCGGCGCACACGGCTTTCCAATCTCAATCTAGCACAATTCAGGCTGTCGGTCAAGAGGCTTCCAAGCTGATGGACGATGCCAGGGAGAATTTGGTGGGGAGCTTGCGAAATGTGGATGGGATGCTGCAGAATACGCGCGTGATGGTGCAGCAAGAGTTGGAGCGATTCCGGGAAAGCTACCAAGCGTCGCTGCTACAGTTTTTTAGCGAACAAAATAATTTGCTGGAGTCAACTTTGGGCGAGCAGCAGCGGGGGCTGGCGCAGGTGGTGGCGGCTTTGCAGACTACGTTTCGGGAGGAGGCGGAAAAGCGCCAGCAGATGTCAGAAGATGTTGACCGGAGTATGGCAATTATTCAGGAGACGACTGTGAAGGTGTGCGATATGGCGAACGGGCTGGGGTTGAATTCTAGCGAGCGTTTGCAGCAGTTACAAGAGCTGGCTCACACGGTGGGCGTGCAGGCGCAGCAGGTGGAGAGTGCGTACAGGAGTATGGTTGGGGAATTGAATCAGGTTTTGCAATCGGTTCAGGAGCAGATGCGGGGGGTGGAGAGCGCTTACCAGAATTTGGCTGGTCAGTTTAGCTTAGCTTTGGAGCAGGGGAATCACCAGATGATTGGGTATTTGGACAGGGCGACTGAATCGCAAACCAGGTTTTTTAATGAGGCGGATGTTTCGATGGCGGAAGTTTGTGCCGGTTTGCAAGAAACCTCGACTGGGCTGATGCAGGTGGCTCAGTATCTGGTGGCGGCTGCGGATAATTTGGGCGCTCATAACGGAAGTAAATAGAAACCGGGGTGCGCTGCTTTACGCTTACAGCGTTTTCTCTCGTTCCCAGCTGCCAGGCTGGGAACGCCCTCAGGAGGCTCCGCCTCCTCCAGCCAAAATTATCTCAAAAATTTTCTCAAAACCCCTTGCAATTGGCAGGAGTTGTGTTATTTCTCTCGTTCCCAGCCTGGCAGCTGGGAATGCCCCCCAGGAGGCTCCGCCTCCTCCAGCCAAAATTATCTCAAAAATTTTGTCAAAACCCCTTGCAATTGGCAGTATTTGTGTTATTGTGGGAAGCATGGAGAAAGTGCGGGCATATAAGGTCGCCAGTGGGCTGAAGCCCAACTACGAACCTTGGGCTTTAGCCCAACTACGAACTTTGGGCTTTAGCCCAACTACGAACTTTGGGCTTTAGCCCAACTACGAACTTTGGGCTTTGGGCTTTAGCCCAACTACGAACTTTGGGCTTTAGCCCAACTACAAACTTTTATCCCCCCATGTTGTAGAGACGGGATATGTCGCGTCACGATTGCCGGTGCAACCGTGACTTGTAGGGGCGAAGCATCCCGGCGACTGGATTGGCTACCCAACCAATATTGAAATTCCGGGATGGTTCGCCCTGTGTGCCGGTGCGTTGGAATCCAAAATCCAAAATCCGGGCATCCAAAATTCCTATAAGACAACCATTCGTGCGGTTCAAAATCCGCCAACCGCCCACAACCGCACCACACCATCCCCACTTCCCGACGCCAGAATTTTGCCATCTGGGGAGAAGGCGACGCTGTACACCGAATCCCCATGCCCACAAAGCAGTCGCAGTTCACTCCCTGTTGCGACATCCCACAGTCGCACGCTACTATCCCCACTTCCCGACGCCAGAATTTTGCCATCTCGGGAGAAGGCGACGCTGAACACCGAACCCGCATGTCCAATCAGCTGTTGCAGTTCTCTTCCAGAAGCGACATCCCACAGTCGCACGGTTTTATCGTGACTCCCTGATGCCAGCAACTTGCCATCTGGAGAGAAGGCGACGCAGTTCACCCAGTGCGCATGTCCAGTCAGTTGTTGCAGTTCTCTTCCAGAAGTCACATCCCACAGACGCACTGTTTTATCATCGCTCCCCGATGCCAAAATTTTGCTATCTGGGGTGAATGCAACGCCGCACACATAATTCGTATGTCCGGTCAGTTGCTGTAGCTCTCTCCCACTCATAACCTCCCACAGACGCACGCTTCTATCCAAACTCGCGGATGCTAAAATTTTGCCATCTGGGGCGAATGCCACGCTCAACACCCGATCTGTATGTCCACTCTGTAGCCGCACCTGTCTCCCACTACTAATCTCCCACAGTCGCACAGTTTTATCCACGCTACCCGATGCCAGAAACTTGCCATCTGGGGTGAAGGCGACACCGCACACAGAATTCGTATGTCCAGTCAGTTGCTGTAGCTCTTTCCCACTGATAACTTCCCACAAACGCACTGTATTATCCAAATTACCCGACGCCAGAATTTTGCCATCTGGGGAGAAGGCAACGCTGCTAATCCACCACGCATGTGCAGTCAGTTTATGGCTCTCTCTCCCACTGCTAACCTCCCACAAACGCACGGTTTTATCCCAACTCCCTGATGCCAGAAACTTGCCATCAGGGGTGAGTGCCACGCTGAACACTAAATTCGTATGTCCAGTCAGTGGCCGCAGTTGAATGCCGGTTGCGACATCCCACAGTCGCACCGTATTATCCCCACTCCCCGATGCCAGAATTTTGCCCTCTGGCGTAAATGCCAAGCTCAACACCTCCTTCGCATGTCCAGTCAGTCGCCGGCTCTCTCTCCCACTAATAACTTCCCACAAACGGACAGTATTATCGAAATTTCCTGTTGCCAGAATTTTGCCATTTGGGCTGAATGCCAAGCTTAACACTTCCTTCGCAGGTGCCGCCAGTAGCTGTAGCTGTTTCCCACTAATAACCTCCCACAGACGCACGGTTCTATCCCCACTCCCCGATGCTATGATTTTGCCATCTGGGGAGAAGGCAACGCAGCTCACCCAACTCCCATGTCCAGTCAATTTTCGCAGTTGTCTCCCAGAAGCAACATCCCACAGTCTCACGGTTTTATCTGAGTTCCCCGATGCCAGAAACTTGTCATCTGGGGAGAAGGCGAGGCTGTTCACCAAATCCGTATGTCCAGTCAGTAAACGCAGGAATTGCCGGCTGCGCAAATCCCACAAATAGATATCTCGTTCCCAGCCTAATGCTAGCAGAGTGCCATCCCGACTCAAAGCGCCGCAATTCGTCGGACAGTCTATCTCCCACAGCGCTTCGCCACTGCTCATATTAAACAGTGCTGCGCCCCCACCGGCACACACCACCACCAACTCCTGATTCAGGGGAATCACATTCTTAATCGCTCCCCGCCCCAGTCGCCGCACCATCCCCTGTTCTGCCAGTTGTGGGAGAATAACCGTTGGTTTAGATTGCGGGAGTTTCTCTCTTTCTGTTTCCGAAGCCTTTTCCCAAAGCTGATTGTAAGCCGCCCAGCGCACCGGCACTGTCAATGTTTCCACCATCTCAGCTATCCGCTGTAAACCGACTTGCCCATATTTGAGGGCATCTGACAGTGCGGCAATTTTTCCGTCAAAGGACTCACTCCCGGCAAATTGCCGCTCAATCTCTTCCAGTTCCCCCAGCAGGGAAGCACCGGCATGCGGCAGAGTTTCTCCACCGGCTCCGCGATCGTCAGGAGGGGGGCTGTTGCGAACGTCAGTCATTTTTACCTACCTATTCTATAAAGTTTGCCGGCACTTTTATTGTAGGGCGAAAAGTGGGAGGATGCGCATACTAATGCCCAATGTTCGGGAGGGTTGCCGGTGGCGCGCTGCTGCGAGCCGGTGCCGGTGGGAACAGGGGTAGGGTGCGTTCCCTCGCGCGGGAACGCACCCTACGAGTCTGGCTCACATACAAGTGAGGTGCCGCAGCGCACCTCACTTGTATGCTGGGACGGCAAAAGTCCCTCTCACCCCCCATTTTCCCCTTCTTTCATAAAGGGAAAGGGGGGCGAATTCTCTCACAGATTTTTGCTAAACCCCCTTGCAATTGGCTGGAGTTGTGTTAGTGTGGGAAGAATGGAAAAAGTGCGGGCATATAAGGGTGCCTGTGGGGCTAAAGCCAAACTGGGAACTTTGGGCTAAAGCCCTACTACGAACCTTGGGCTGAAGCCCTACTACGAACCTTGGGCTGAAGCCCTACTACGAACCTTGGGCTGAAGCCCTACTACGAACCTTGGGCTGAAGCCCTACTACAAACGGTAAAATCGATATGAGTGACTTCTCTGACTTCGAGACGGAATCAACTAAGCCAGAGGATGAGAATTCCAGCATCTTGCTCTCCATTGGCGATTTGATGTCTGGTTTGCTGATGTTCTTCGCCCTGCTCTTTATATTAGTGCAAATCCAGCTCCAGCAGCAGGTCAAAAAGCTAGAAGAAAAAATGGCCCGCATTGAGCAGCTCGAACGCCAGCTGGAGGATTACCAAAAGGCATTTGAGGCGCTCCCGCAGACGATCGCAGCTACCCTGGAAGCAAAACTAGGGGGGAAAGACATCTTTACTGTCGATCCAGTCACAGGCGATGTCAGCATTCGCGATCGCATTCTCTTTGATAAAGACAGTGCCCAACTCAAACCTGCCGGTAAAAAATTCCTGCGAGCGTTTATCCCCCTTTACAGCCAAGTTGTTTTTTCCAACCCGCAATTTTCTGAGCATATCGCCCGCATCGCCCTAGAAGGGCACACCAGTTCCGCCGGCACGGAAGGGAACAATTTGAGTCTCAGTCTGGAGCGGGCGCTAGCTGTCTCTAATTATATCTTCTCGAAGGAGGTGAATTTCCCCACCAAGGCGCAATTGAAACAGAAAATACTGGTATCAGGGCGCGGCGAGACAGACGCCAACAAAACCGCAGACGATCCGCGCGATCGCAAAGTGGTTTTCCGCTTCCAGCTGCGCCGAGAAAATTTTGATAATTTTTCCCGTCAGATACAGTCTTTGGAAAAATAAAGAATGGGGGTGCGTTACTGCGGCGGGTGTGTTACGCAAGGGAACGGCACCCTACTAACTACTTATCTGGAAAAATATGAAAAACTTCACTTTTAATTTACCCAAAAACCCGCCCCAATGGGTGCCGGCAAAACTCCAAGCGCGTGCGATGGCAAAACTCCCAAGCAATCCACCGGCTGTATCCAACTTCAATACCCCGGCAAAACCGCGCATCCTTGAGGAAATTATCGCTGATATCCAAAACGGTGAAGCCAGCAAACTCACGCAAATAGAGTGGGTGTACTGTCTTTACAATAAGCCGGTGTGGGATACCCAAAACCCAGACGCGAGCTCACCCACCTCCGAAGCTATCTGGGAAGCGGCTGTCAGCAACTCCTTGCTGAAACGCCGGCTGATCTGGCGTCTCGCGCTATACCACATTTTGAAGTCAGATGTCAAAAATCTGGAGACAGAAAAACTCACTGCTCCCCCGCTCGCTCCCTCTCTAATCGAGAGCTTCTCTATCTTTGCCCGTCGCGCCAAAGGCGATGACACTTTAGCCGTACAGCTGATCAGAGTGTTCGCGGGGAGTCAGCCGGCATCCGATATCGCTAAAATCAGCTGGCAGTACACAATCACCCCCAAAGAGCTGGTGCGGCGTGCCGGTTTGCCGGCAAGGGTGAGCGCCGTCCAGGCCGCTTACGAGCGCCTAGCAGCCCTATTTCCGGCTAAATCGGCACCGAACAAACAGGAAGCGGAGTGGCTGTTGCGCTGCTTGCAGCAGATGTCACCGCAGCAGCAGGTAGCAGCAGTTGAGGAATTGCTCGCAAAAATGCCGGCAGAAGTTGCAGCTAAAATGCCAGATGTTCTCAACTTAATCCGAGAAAATTATAGCGCCGGCAGCACCGGCAGCCGGTGGCACCAGCTTTCCGATAGCGCCAAATCAGCGATGCGCCGCAGTCTGGGCGCTCTCAACTACAGCTATTTACAGCAATTAGTCAACCTACTCGCCAGAATGCTGCGACTGGAAGACGAGGAAATCGCTCAGCTAGAAATGCGCCGGGATTTCTGGGCGAACTACAGCGAATCCATTGAGCGCATCCGCATGGTTTTCCCGCAGTCATCCGTCAGCGCCCTCGGCTACCAGCTCCAGCTAAAAGTAGATATTTTAGCAGAAGAAGGCAGCGATGTCACGGAAATTTGCATCTTTGATTTTGGCGAGTGTTTCGGCATAGAATTCTTGCGGGGGCGCGGCGGCGAGTTCCGCCTGCTCCCGCGAAAAACCGAAACAGAGATAATTTTGTTTGGCCCTTCCAAACTGTCAGTTAAGCGCCTGCGACGCTTGGGCGGGGAAGTTTTCGACCGGCTTTTATTTTGGCAGACCTTTTGCGAAAAGGGGCTGCGCGAGAAAAAGATTTTCCCCAATGAAGGCACGGAATATTTTACGGGTATGCCCAGAGACAGGGGTAAATACAGCCGCAGCAATGGGCTGCCGGTGCCTTCAGAAAAAGAACTCAAAGAGCGCGAGAAACAGTTAAAACAGTGGCAGAAGGAAATGGAACAGCTGTAGTGATAATTTAAGTAGGGGCAAGATTGAACCGCTCCTGAGCCAAGTACGCCAAGAAAGGATACTTATCTGCTGCTGCTATGTTACATTCCTCTGCGCCCTCTGCGTCTTGGCAATTGATTATTTAACTAAAGTTGCTCCCTACAAGTCTCAGCATCCAGATCCCCCCACCCCCCCTAAAAAAGGGGGGCTTTGAGAATGTCCCCCCCTTTTGAAGGGGGGCTAGGGGGGGATCTACCGAGACTAATTGGTAAGTAGTAACTTGAGTTATTTATTCCCACAAAAGCACAGAGGGCAATGCGTCTGGATGCGCCAATCGCAGCAACTGGTAGCCAATCCCAGCAGTTCCTTGAAAGAAGCTGGGGCTAAAGGCGAAAACAGGCAAATTTGGAAAGTGATAACCTCCCATTTTTTGCGCTCTCGCCACCCCCCAAGCGGCTTTTTGCAGAGCCATGTCTCGCAACTGGGGGCGACAGAGTTTTTGCGCACCGGCAAGCAGCGCCTCCATCCTGCCAAAATTGCCGCAGCACACGCAATCCACACCCTGCAAACTGTGCCGGCATGTCGTCTGCAGCGCCACTTCCACATCTTCACAGATTTCCTCAGTTTGCCATATCGACAAACCCCCCAAACGGGCTAAAGCAATTCCAGCAGCGCCATGACACCAGCTCACCATAAATCTCGGCACACCTTCTCGCTCAATATAGCGCAAATCCGGCCAGTTGCCAGCTGCGGGAGAAAACACGCTGCGCTCATAGGCAATTCCCTCGCAAGCAGCTTCTAAATAGGCGCTGTTTTTTGTGACAGCGTACAGCCGCAGCAGGGCGTAAGCAATGCCGGCTGCGCCGTGCGAGAAGCCGGTATATTGCTTCTCTCCCAAAATTTTCCAAGCTCTGGGTTTCCCCTCAGCGCCAACAAGATTGTCGCACAAATGATCGCCACAAATTACAGCCTTTTCTAGAACTGCCGGCTCGCCGGTCTGGCTGTGCAGCGCCAGCAACCCTAACAGTGCGCCGGCTGTCCCGTTTGTGATGTCCAGCACGTTGTCTGCAGCAATTCGTGCGGGTGCAATCAAATCAGCCACCCGCAAGGCGTCTTCCAAAAGTGCCGTGTCCTGGAGGAATTGGCTCGTTTTTACCATAGAATAGATGATGGAAACAAGCCCCGTTGCCCCACCAATTCCTTGCCAAGAGAACCTTTGGGCGACTTCCGCATCTGAACCGCGCAAAGCTTTGCGTACTGACTGGAAAGCCCCCAAAGCTAAGTCGCGCAATTCACCGCTTCCTCTGATAAAATCCAGCGCCGCCAAAAACAGGGCAATTCCGCCATTGCCGTCGTAGAGGCTGTCATCTAGAGGCATGAGCTGGAAGCGATCCGCACTGGTAACATAGGCAAAGCCAATCCATTTTACACTGCCATCCGCCCCTCGGATTGCCCGCTCCTGAATTTCCCGCGCAATCCGCGTCGCCTCTCGCAGCAACTCCTCGCCAGTCAAAGGGTTGATTGGCGATAACTCGCTGCTGGAAACTGCTTCCCTTACCTGCCGGTTGCCGCTTCTTACTATTCTAGCATAAAAAGTTCCTTTGATGATTTCGATTTGTTGCGCCAAGTCTGTTTCGCTGAGCGATCGCAACCTTGCCTGTACCTGGCTGTAGCTAGCAGCTTCAAAATACGCTTCAATGGGTTGATCTAACCCAACTGTGAGGGCGTCACTGTCAGGAAAAGCGCCAAAGTAGGGAATATCCAGCTGATCCACCGCCCGCAATTCCGCCCGCCAAATTGGCCAAGCTGCCGGTTTTTTCTCAACGCTGAGAAAAGCTCGACTGAGGAAATCTAGGGCAATGCTTCTGTCAGCCCCATCCTGGAGCAATTCGGGGGCGTTGCTCTTTTGCAAAATCGTCCCATAAACCTTTGTGGGGCGGAAAATAAACCGCACCCGCTGCCGGCGAAAGGCTGTCAGGGGGCTATCTTCCGCAAGCAGAGCGTCTCGCTGTTCGAGCAGAAAGCGATACATCCGCTCAAATCCCGCCACTAATTCATTGAGATAGTCACCGACACAGAGAGCAACCCCATTCAAAACCGGCATGTTTGCGGCAATTGGGGAATTGGAACTTGCCTCGCTACTGCCTAAAGCGCTAATATCGTAAGCGAGTTTTCCATCTTTGCTGAAATCCCAGCGGGGTAACAAGCCGGTGCGCAATACAGAGTCCCAAAAATGCCGGTTTACAGCCGTCTCAGCTTCTGTAATTTCCGTAAAATCCCCCATAGGTTTCGCCTCGTGGTGCGCCACCGTTTCCATATCAGCCAGCACCAGATGTTCGCCGCAGGCAATTAAATTCTCCTTGTGACAGTCTACCACTCTCAGTGCGTGCAACAGGCACAGCAGCATCCCCGCCCGCTGATAGAAACGCTGCGCCGCCGCCTCATCCTCACAGGGGAGATGCGGCGCATATTCAACCCAGCCGTGCGTTTGCATATCGCACACTTTTAGGACTTTGAAAGGTAACGGTGCGCCGTGCCGGTTGCACCATTCCAAAAGCTGAGTGTAGGCGACTTCTACGCCCAAGCCCTTCGGTTTGTATACCAGCTTCAGTCCAGATTCAAAAACGAGCGCCATCACGCAGCGGTTTTGATTGTGGGCGTCAGACAAATAAGGCTTAATTTCCGTAACTTTCCCTAAACTACCTAAACCATTTTCACTTCCGCTGTGATAAACTGATAAATAGACTTGCTGAATTGTCGGCATGTCCGCTTTCAGGCGCTCCAGGAATTCTGCTGTCGCCTCCACCCAGAAATCAATAGTTGTTGCCACTAACCGCCCCAGCACCGGATATTTCTGGAAAAAGGCAAGCAACCCATCTCCCAACAAGTGTTGCAGGAACTGATTGCCGTCGGTTTTGTTCGGATCGCTTTCTGTTTGCCCTCCCAGCAAGTTTAATAACCTCTCTC
>JALOOK010000558.1 GCA_025454445.1 Oscillatoria sp. Prado101
CTTTGCGTGCAGTCACATACCCAAGATGTGTATAAACGGTAGCCGCTTGCGGGGAGGGGGTTGGGGGGTGGGGAAGATCGCTGCCAAAGTGCAACGCCTGAGTTTGTGGCCTATCAGGCGTCGGCGCGGGGTGGCGTGGTGCGAGTGGGATTGCCAGGAGAAGGGGTGTGTCTGGGGGGGAAGCGGTGACGGTTGTGCGCGGGGAGTTGGCTTGAGGGGGGGAGTCAACCCCTGGCCCAATCCGGGCGCGTGCACGCCAAGGGGAGGTAGGGGAGTCAACCCCACCCCCTACCCCCTGCGCGTGCACGGGAGGGGAGGAAGATTCTCCATTCGCTTAGCGAACCCGTTTCCAGGATTAGCCTGGGAATTCAGAAATTTTTTTTCAAAACCTTCCGGATAGGATCGGGTAGCTGCGAAATAGCGTTCTATAAGTTTATCAGGGGCTAAGTTTTCAGTCCCTATCCCAACTATCAGGATCTATCAATATGTCGCCAAAAGCTCACACTGCCAACGAAAATAATCACCCTGAAGCGCAAGTAAAAACTCGCCTGCTGCTTGCTTTATGGGATTTAGGGGAAGGGAAGAATGAGGTTAACAAAAGTGACCTGACTGGCAAAGTGAAACGGACGGGGGAAAAATCGGGGGATTATCAGAGCCTGTATCAGCTACTAGAGAAAGAAGGAGCGATTTCCATCGCCAAGAAAAAACGAGTCGAGAAAATCTCGCTGACTGAGATGGGACTTGACATGCTAGGCGATGGTCTGAAAAAGTCTGAGTTCGAGGATGAGGCGAGTGGGGGAGCGCGAACCGTCAAGGCGCTGCTAAAGTGGATTCGCCATTTTGATAGTGCGGTGAGTGCGCCGGCGGCTCAAGTGAAGTCGGTAATGCCGGCAATTGGGGCTTATGAAGTGTTTAAACAGGTGGTGCTGGAAATTTACGACCGGCTGAACCGGGATTACAATTTTGACAATCTGGTGCCGATTTACCGGATTCGGCGGGAGATGGGGGAGCGGGTTAGCCGCGACCTGTTCAACAAGTGGCTGATGGAGATGCAAGCCAAAGACATTTTTCAGCTGATGGCGGGAGAAGTGCCAGACATCACCCCCGATAAGCGCCAAGACTCGCTCGTCATTCCAGGAGGCGGATTGCGCTACTACGCCAAGCGCTGAGTGTCCTGAATTCTGTTGCAGTTCCTTCCCCCAATCCGAATTACTATGGAAAATACCCCAGTTTCTCCGATGGAAGACCTCCACGCCGCCATCCAAAGCCACAACCCATTTGACAAACCGGCGATTGTTAAAGATCCGGATGTCTGGGGGGAGGGATTCCCTGATGTTTCCACCCTAAACGCTCACGCTTCTGATGCCGTTTTTCAGGCCATTGAGCGGGTTCGGACAAGTCAATCCAGCCAGGATAAGGTGACTTCATTCGTGATAACTGCTCAGCAGGGAGTGGGGAAAAGTCACATCATCAGCCGGATTCGCCACCGGCTTAGGCAGTCAAGGGGTTATGCAGTGGCAAGAAGTGGCAACAGCGATGGTAAACACCGCTACAAAGACGCAGAATTCACCCACTAATATGATTGCCAATAAGTTTCCCTATGCCTTTGCTAAAAATAAGAAGTTGATGGAACACTTGACGGAAGCGGTTCTGAGAGATATGCCGCAGGCAGATATTTATATTGTCCGGGCTATTTTGTGGACGCTCTCAGAGACTCGCGCACCTTTTGCAATCAAATGGCTGTCTGGTGAAGAGCTGGAGCAATCTCATGCTGTGGAGCTGGGATTGCCTAATCCTACAATAACCAACCCAAACCGAGAAAATTCGGCAAATCTTGAATTTGGTGACGGCTTACCAAACGGCAATTATTTGCTTTGACGAAATAGATGTCCTCAACAACTGCAATGAGGCTGGGCTGACAACGCCTCAGGTAGTGGCTGATTTAGTTAAAAGGCTGTTTGATACAGTCCATCAATCGCCCAGCAGTACAGGGGTTGTCTTTCTGACAGTAATGATGCCTGATACCTGGGCAAAGACTGTTAAGTTACTCGGTGGGGGAATACCGGATCGCGTTTCAGCAAAAGGAGCTCCTATTGATTTAAAATACCTGGGGGGAGATTCTTTCGTTGAATTAGTCTCCCTGTGGCTGCAAGAGTTTTACCAGTCCCGCAATTTAACGCCACCGCAATCGCTCTACCCATTTGAAGAGACTAAACTCAGAGAATTTGCCGATCAAAAACCAACTGTACGGGAAGCTTTGCGATGGTGTGCGGAAAACTTTAAGGTTCCGGAACCCCGACTTCCAGAAAACCCAGCTGAACGATTTGAACTGGCTCTCACGCGAGAACTTGAGGCTGATTTTAAAGAGCGTCTAGAGAATAATTCCCAGATTGCTGAGGCGCTCAAATTTGGCTTTCATACGCTGACAGGGCAGACGGTAGAAGGGGTGACGATTGAAGCGGTAACAGATGTCTTAGGGAAAACGGGCATCAAAGAAAAATATATCAACTTCAAGGTGACTGGCAAAGAAAATGGCAAAGTTGTAAAAATTGGCGTGGCTGTTTTGCAGAGCAGGTCTAACTCACTGGTGCACGGTTTAGAGCGGTTAAACAAATACGAAAGATACGATTTGACTCGGGGATGTTTAGTTCGCTCCGCAGGGAAGAAAATTAATCGCACCTCCATGTCTTACTTCTGGCTGCAACAACTGACATCAAAAATGGGCGGGGAGTTTGTCACACTAATAGAAGATCAAATTATCCCAATATTTGCCGTATATTCCGCTTTTCAAAAACGGGAAGCTTATAAGTTAAGCGAGGAGCAATTTTTCGCGTGTGTCTCTGAGAAGCGGCTAATGCTGGACAATCCTTTACTGCGAGAAATTTTGAGCGATCCGTCCGGAAATATTCCCGATGGTATCGTCGAGTATGACACTGAATCTGTAGAATATTCTAGCGAAAAATCTGGGAAATATCGCAAAGATGACTTGCACGATTTGGGGGATTTGTTTAATTAAGCGTGAGCGAATACCTGATGATCCAAACAGCGCTAGTTCTGCCCGATCCTGATCTGGAAGCCTTAATCCAGGGGCGAACAATCTTAGCTATGCCTCGGATATTTATAAATCCGGGGCAAGCATTTTCCCTCTACCCAGCTGATGCCTCAATTAATTTACTCCCTCCCGAACGTTACTATAGCTCAAATTTCTTGCCTGTCGCTCAAACTTCTATCAGTCAGCCGGGTGAGCAGCCGGTGGCGATTAAAGCCTGGGCGAGGTGCGAACTCTGCCAAATCGTAGAGAGCAGTGAATCTTTAGATGTCCTTTCGCGTCTGACAGTCTGGACACCTGAGGCTTTACAGGAAACACTCGCGCAGCGACAGCGTATTTTTCTGGCTTTCTTGCGCGTTTACCGGCTGCCTCAACCGGTTGAGGTGCCTGTGAATCCCAACAGCCAGCAGATGATAGGGAAATTTATCCCTTTGCGCCACACTCTGAGCGTGAGTGAATCTGTACCGGCACTCAGCGATTCTCAATTCGCCCACCGGCGGGTGAGGCTGGAAAAGCGAGAGGTGCCGGCGCATCCTGAATTTGAAGAATTGCAGGCGGAACTCGCCGATCTCGCCCTCACAAACCCAGCGGCTAAACAGCTAGACGAGGAACTCAAAATTTTTCTGGGCTGGCGTGGCGAGGTGCCGGTGAGTCAACCCGATGCTGATTGGGATTGGATTAGAACTATTGCTGAAGTTGGCAACTCCAGCGACGGTCAATCTTTTGAAAAGCTTGTCCGCCGCAGTTTCGTCAAACTCGGTTTCTCCAACTCCAACCGCAAACCAGAAGCCAGCCTAGATCCGAATGCAAACGGCGGCGCTGGGGGGTTAGATTTCTATTGCGAAACTCCCTATTCTGTGGTAGGAGAGTGTAAAGCCAGTAAAAATGAAAGTGTGCCGGATAGTGTGTCTGCCCAGCTTATCAAGCTTGGTCACAAACATCTCGATGCGCAACAGTTTGACCGCTCAATCAAGATAATTGTTTCTGCTGGCCCCTTAACTAGACACGCTCAAAAGACAGCTGTTGGAAACCAAATAAATGTTATGCGCCCAGAAACTCTGCAAAAGCTACTTGAACTCAAAGCAAAGTACCCGGGATCTATAGACTTGTTAGAGCTAAAACCCTATTTGCAGCAACCCCCTTTTGGTGAGGGGGCTGACGCTGAGCTGAACCGCTATATTAACAAGGTGTGGCAAAAGATTCGGCTGCGAGCTCACATTGTTGGGCTTGTGAAAGATTTCTTGGCCAAAACCAAAGATGAAACGGTTGGGTTCAGCCAGCTTCACGGGGTGTATGTCTATTCC
>JALOOK010000185.1 GCA_025454445.1 Oscillatoria sp. Prado101
AGAAACGGGAAAACATTCAGACCACTGCCTGGGATTTAAGAAAAAATTCCATAATTGGCATTGACAATCAAAAAGCAGCCGTGATCAAATAAAAAGCAAGTCAGAAAAAAGCAGTGTGATAATGATCCGGAGATGTCCGAAGGGGGCAACCCTAAATACAGCCGGCTGAATCTATAGGCCGGTGTCCCACAACCGCACAGTTCCGTCATCACCGCCGCAGCCGACAAAAGTCTTCCCATCCGCACTGATGGCGACTGAGAAGACAAGACCCTCATGTCCTTTGAACGGTTCACCTTGGGGGTTGATTTTCAAGTCTCACAACCGCACTGTACCGTCATCACTACCGCTGACGACTGTCTTCCCATCCAGACTCAATACTAAAAAAATGAAGACTAACCTACCATTGTCATCGAACAATCCTTTTTCGGACTTATTACTGGTCAGCCGCAATCAACTGACACGACTCGTTTACAATCCTTCACGTCAATTGTATGATGTAAGTAAAACCACTCACCCGCTAGAACAACACGATATTGCCCAGTTTGTCGTAACTGACAGCCATATATTTGTCAGCAGTAAACCGAGGGATTTTAGAGTTAAGACAACCACTTCAGTCGTCGTCAAATTGACAAAAAATTTGGAAAAGCAAAATTGCCGAGAATTTCAAGATGATACCGTCCCGGCAATGGCAACAGATGGCGAAATAATTTTTGGATCAACGGAAGGAAAATTTTTAGCCCTCAACCAAAGTTTAGAAGTTTTGGGTGAATTGAACTTAGAAATTTCGGCTGAAACAGATGCTTTTGACAGACCCATTCTCAAGAATGCCCATGACATTTTGCTCTATAAAAATACTGCTTATCTTCTCGACAATATTAGACACCCAGTATTTATATTGCGTGTCGATATTAGCAATCATCATGACCTTCAAATTATTTCCAAGGTTGAAATAGAAGGTGTAAATCATCACCTTATCCACCAATGGCTCAACCCCGAACTATCTCAATGGTGTATCATTCAACGATATGCTTGCATGGGACCATCTGGCGAGAATATTCTGTTTTTTCCACTCGATGTTGGCAATGAAGTTGTGAATTATCCAGATGATTATGATATGTTTAGTGGGGGACTGGGTATACATCGGTTTGATGAAGTAAAAAAAGACCCCAAGGGGCTGCTAGAATGTCAATCACTTTCAACAGAATCGTGGGACGAAGAATCGTGGGAAGGAAGGAATATTAGCAATATTAAGATTCTGGCAATTTCCAAACTACATCCCGTATGGGCAATAATTCAAGATGGTAAGAAAAGTATTTATTTGTCAAGGGTCAGCACGGAAAAGAATCGAGTGCAATTTGAAAAAATGCTTGATTTAGGGAGCTTGATAGCCTATGACACTCCAAATTATAAATTGGAAAAAGAAACTGCACTTATTTATGGAGCAACAATTAAAGGCAATGCCAAATATTTGTATATTTTTCTAAAGGTTTTTAGACAGTCGAGCCGTGGGGATATTGGGTTTAGAGATGCCAGAATTTTAGTGGTTGATATCAAGGGTTCGCCAAAACTCATTTTAAATCAAGATTTAAGGAATATGAAAATCGATATATCTAATGTAGTAGGTATCGAAACATTTGTTTCATAACCTGTCCGATGTCAGTCGTGATGTAATTTGAGTGGGGATTTAAAACCAAGTTTCTGCATGGCTAAAATATAATAGAAACCTGGTCTACTGGGTCAGCTGCCCCATCGCCCAATGCCCAATCCAAAATCCGGGCATCCGGGTATCCAAAATTAAAATTGGGCTAAAGGGAGGCGGAGCCTCCCGGTAACAGCAGAGCGCCGGCTACCTAACTTTTAACAGAGCCGGTGGAAACCAGCGGTTTGGCTGCTTGCTAGCCTTGAGGCGTGGAAGGCAAGCAGGGTTTCCTAATCCGTCTCAGTCCATTGCGTGTGGAAGACGCCCGGTTTGTCAATGCGCTCGTAGGTGTGGGCACCGAAATAGTCGCGCTGAGCTTGGGTGAGATTTTGCGGCAAGCGCTCGCGGCGGTAGCTGTCAAAATAATCCAGCGAGGCGCTGAACGCCGGCACCGGCACTCCCAGCTTCGCCGACACCGCTATCACCTCCCGCCACGCATCCTGCCGGTCTAAAATTGTTTGCTTGAATTCGGGCGCTAACAGCAAGTTAGGCAGAGTCTGATTCTCATTGAAAGCGCTTTTAATCTTATTCAGGAACCCAGCTCGAATAATACATCCGCCCTTCCAAATCCGGGCAATTTCACTCAGGTTCAGGTTGTAGCCAAACGTCTTAGACGCTGTGCTCAACAGCGCCATGCCCTGAGCGTAGGAGCAAATCTTTGAGCAGTAGAGGGCGTCGCGAATTTTGTTGATAAACTCTTTAGTATCCCCCTCATACTTGCCGGTTGGGCCGGTGAGAATCTTTGAGGCTGCTACCCGCTCCTGCTTGTAGGAAGACATGATACGTCCATTCACCGCCGCTGTCATCGTCGGGATGCACACCCCCAGTTCCAAGGCACTCTGCACCGTCCAGCGCCCCGTGCCTTTTTGCCCAGCCGCATCTAGAATCAAATTAACCACAGGCTTGTTCGTCTCTGGGTCGATTTGCTTAAAGATGTCCGCTGTAATCTCAATCAGGTAGGAGTTTAGCTCTTCGGTGGTGTTCCATTCGGCAAACACCTCGTGCAGCTGGTTGTTGTCGAGCCCCAAGGTATTCTCCAGCAGGTCATAGGCTTCCGCAATCAGCTGCATGTCGCCGTACTCAATGCCGTTGTGCACCATCTTGACGTAGTGACCGGCACCGCCCGGGCCAATATAGGTGACGCAGGGGCCGTCATCGACTTGCGCGGCAATCTTGGCTAAAATTGGCTGCAAATACTCATAGGAGTCTTTCGTGCCTCCCGGCATCAGGCTCGGGCCATTCAGCGCCCCTTCTTCACCGCCGCTGACTCCCATCCCGATAAACCGGAACCCAGTCGCCTCCAAGTCCGAGGTGCGGCGGGCTGTGTCTTCATACAGGGAGTTGCCGCCGTCTATAATGATGTCACCAGGCTCCAGCAGGGGTTTGAGCTGCGAAATCACCCCATCCACCGGCGCTCCGGCTTTCACCATAATTAGGATTTTGCGGGGGCGATCCAGCGACTGGACAAATTCTTCCAGGGTATAGGTGGCTTTGACATTCTTGCCCTTGGCTCGGATGGCCATAAAGGCATCCGTTTTCTCGGGAGTTCGGTTGTACACCGCGATCGGGAAACCGTTGCGCTCAACGTTGAGCGCCAGGTTCTCCCCCATGACGGCTAAACCAATCACACCAAAGCTCTGCTTTGTCATAAGTTAATCTTCCACTCTGCTTTTTCCAGAACAGTAGCTGCTCCTTCACTCAGGGTAGCCCGCCCTCACTGGCAGAGCCTGTAAAGAAGACATTAAGAGTCGGGGAGCGCGGGTGTTGTCGGTAGAAATTAATTGCGGGCAATTAACCGGACATACTCTCTTCTGGCACAAGTCTGGCCGGTGGCTTTCAAGAAAGCTGACCTTATATCTGTTTGTATACTTCTTAAAGTATTAGTTGATTTTATGCCTATTTTTAGCTTAAAAGAGGAACAGGCAGTTAAAAGATTAGCAACTAATTAAGCGGAATATATAAAAGGCACCTGCTTGTTAAGCTGGCGGAATCCCTCAAGAGCCAGCCTGCGGAGGCGGAACGCCGTGCGGTCTTAGGGCAGTGGCCCTTTGTGCGGAGGGCCAGAAAGGGAGGGTGCGTTCCGCGTTATAGGAGCTGTAGGGCGGAACCCACCGACGAGCTGAGTGTCCCGAAACAGATCGAGAGACGAAGGGAACGATAAAATAAGCCTGGTTACGAAAAATCGGTGGAAAATCTTGTGCGACGCGGGGGGTTCCGGCAAACATGCTCTCATATATTCTGGCCCTGGCAGTAGGTATCGGTGGCTTTGCCCTTTACATGGCAGCCTTCTTCTTCCCAGAAGTCCATCGCAAGGGGGACTTCATCTGGAGTGGCGTGGCAATGTTCTACGCTTTGGTGTTGTGGTTCTGTGCTGGGCGGATCACCGGCGCTGTGCTCCTCGGAGAAGCAGCCGGCGTCGCCCTCTTGGGCTGGTTCGGCTGGGAAACCCTGCGCTTGAGACGGGAAGTCACCCCAAGCGGAGAGCGGACTCAGGTTTCTCAAGAGAAGCTGTCCGCCGGCGTGTCCCAGCTGAGTGGGCGCGTCACCGGCTTGTTCAAGGGCAAGCCCCAACAGCCCAAGGCTGAGCTTAAAGTAGAAACGCCCGCAGCCGAACCAGAAACAGCTGCCGCAACAAAAGCGCCCAGCGAAGAAATGCCGCCTTCCCCTGAAGCGACAGTCGCCGCAACGGCAACTGTTGCTGAAGCGCTGACTCCAGAAGTTCCCGCAGCAGAACAGCCGGCAAAAGCTGCAGTCGAACCGGCACCTGCAGGCAGCCAAACCGAGCCTGAAAAAATACCGGCAGCAGCAGCCTTAGAGGGAGCAACCGCTGAATCCCTTGCCCCACCTGAGGAAGAAACACTGGAGGAAGAAGGCTTTGAGCCGGAGCCCCCACTGCCGCCAGTACCGGCAAAACCCCCTGCAGCTGGGGTGAAGCCGGTACTCGATAAAGCCAAACCGGCATCGGGTGCCGGTGCGGGCCAAATCCTCGCGCCGGTGAGCGGGGCAATCGGTAAGATCCAAGAGGGGATTCAGGGGCTGGTGAGCAAGATTAACAAGCCCAAGAGCCAGCCAGCCCCCAAGACGCCCCCAGCAAAAGCAGTTCCCGACACAGCAAAAGAACTGAGCGATGACGATGCTTTCCCGCTGGAAATGGATGTGACTTTTGAGCCGGTGCCCCCAAAGCCGGCTTCCGCAGAATCGATTCACATTACAGTGGGATCTGAACCTCGGGCACCCGGAAAGCCGGTAACAGACGAATGGGAAGAACCAGCCATCGGAGAGGTGGAGCTGCAAGTGGCAACTGCAGAAACAGAAGCGATCGTTGAAGGAGTGGCTGCTATTGTTGAACCGGCACTCTCCGCCACGACTGCAGAGCCAGAACTGGTTGCCCCCAATCCCCCCACCCCGGAACTGGTAGAAGCCGCCACAACACCGGCTGAGGAGGTGAAAGAGGCGGCGGCGCAGGGGCAGGTTGAGGAAATCGCCCCGGAAGCAGAACTGGCTCCACCGGCAGACAACGCGGAAGGGCAAATTGAAACTCCGGCTGCAGCTGAACCGCAACCCGCAGCGGCGCTAGAGGTTTCTCCCCTGGAGGAAGCCGTGCCGGTGCCAGAAGCCGCCCCACCGGCACCGCCTTCCGACGCCGAAGCGCCCAAAAAAGAGGAGGGTTTTGCTCAGCTGTTGCGCCCCAAACGACCTGACCCCGCAGTGGTAGAAGCGGAGAAAAAGCCGGCTGAGGCGAAGTCTGTCACTCCCCCGCCTGCAGACAGTGAGGCTCCCGCTGCCGGTGAGGGAAACAGTTAACAGCAAGAAAGTTTGTTGAGTGCTGACAGAAACCGGGTTTCTTCTAGAAACCCGGTTTCTGCGCTTTCAGTTATCACTTTTTCAGTGGTTTTTATGAAGGGCAAGTTCAGGCGAACATTGAAAATCATTGCTGCAGTTATCCTGGCGCTGAGCCTTGTGACTGCAGGGGCTGTCACCGGCACAGTCCGGAAATCGTGGCCCCAAGAAACGGGTGCGATTCAAATTGCCGGTTTAAAAGATAAGGTGGAAGTCGTGCGCGACAAGTGGGGCGTACCCCACATTTACGCTAGCAATCAGCACGATTTGTTTATGGCTCAGGGCTACCGCCCAAGATCGCTTCTGGCAAATGGATGTTTGGCGGCATATCGGTTCGGGACGCCTTGCGGAAATGTTTGGTGAGTCCCAACTCAATACTGACAAATTCCTCCGCACGCTGGGATGGGCGCGGATTGCCCAAAAAGAGCTAGAGCAAATGGATGCCGAAATGACGGCTATTTTGCAAGCTTATGCCAGCGGTGTAAATGCCTATCTTGCCAGCCACCGAGGCAGCGCCATCAGCTTGGAATACGCTGTGCTGAAACTGCTCAACCCCAGCTACCAGCCAGAAACTTGGCAACCTCTCCACACCCTGACTTGGGGAAAAGCAATGGCTTGGGATTTGGGATATAATATGAGTGCGGAAATCCAGCGAAGTATTTTGCTGAAAACTCTCACACCGGCACAAGTGGATGAGCTGTTTCCCCCCTATGACTCAGAGCAGCCGGTGATTGTTCCCAAATACACCAGGAAAGCTGAAGATAGCTCTGTAGTGGGGACGCGATTTATCGCGTCTGTATCGGGAGATGAAGGGAAAAAGATCGGGGATGCCGGTGCTGTTGAAAGTGAAATGAATCCTGCCTTGGCTGCTGATATCGCCCCTGCTTTGCAGTTGGCTGCAGCAAATTTTACCGGCTTGGATGCGCTGTTAGGCCCTCGCGGGAGTGGCATCGGTTCTAACAGCTGGGTGATTTCAGGACAGCGCACCGGATCGGGGAAGCCAATTTTGGCAAATGACCCTCATTTGGGCGTGCAAATGCCTTCAATTTGGTACGAAATCGGCTTGCACTGCACCCCGAAAGCAGCTGATTGCCCTTACGATGTCACCGGCTTTTCTTTTGCCGGCATGCTGGGGGTGATTGTCGGTCACAATGACCGCATTGCCTGGGGGGTCACTAATGTTGGCCCGGATGTTATGGATTTGTATGTGGAGAAAATCAATCCCAAGAATCCCAACCAGTATGAAGTCAAGGGGAAATGGCAGGATATGCAGCTGGTTGAAGAGAATATTCAGGTTGCCGGTGGCAAGTCTGTCTCCCAAACCGTGCGCTACACCCGTCACGGCCCAGTTATTTCGGACCAAAAGGCTGAAAGATTTTGACGCGCAAAAAGGCATCACTACGCCTAACAATTACGCGATGGCTTTGCGCTGGACAGCCCTGGAACCTTCTAACCTTATCTACGCAATTATGCAGATAAATAGCGCTAGTAACTGGCAGGAATTTAGGGCTGGTGTTAAGAATTTTGACGTGCCGGCGCAAAATTTTGTCTATGCGGATGTGGGAGGGAATATTGGCTACCAAATGCCGGGTAAAATTCCCATTCGCGCTGGCGGTGACGGGCGCTATCCGGCTGCAGGATGGACGGACGATTTTGAGTGGAAAGGATATATTCCCTTTGAAAAGTTGCCCTCTGCGTTCAATCCCCCCCAAGGCTATATCGCCACGGCTAACAATCCTGCGGTGGGCGGGGAGTATCCCTATTTTATTACGACTGAGTGGGATTACGGATACCGCGCTCAGCGGATTGTGGAGATGATTGAAGGGCATAAAACCCCAATCGATCTTGCTGATGTTCAGAAAATGCAGGGAGACAGTAAAAGTCTCAACGCTGAGATGTTGGTGCCGGCACTGCTGGGCGTTCCCCTCAACAGCGATCGGCTGGAAAGCGCGCGCAGCTTATTGCGGGATTGGGATTTTCAGGAAGAGATGCATGCGGCTGCTCCTGCTGTGTTTGAGGCGTTTTGGAAACATCTGCTGGCGGATACATTCCAGGATGAGTTGCCGAAAAAATACTGGCCTGACGGGGACGATCGCTGGGTGGAAGTGGTGCGAAATTTGGTGAGACAGCCGAATAGTTTTTGGTGGGATAATAAGACAACCCGTGCGGTTGAAAGTCGCGACGACATCTTTCGCAAAGCGTTTGCGGAGGCGGTTGCTGAGTTGGAGCGGAGTTTGGGGAAAGATGCGAGCCGGTGGCGCTGGGGCGATTTGCACACGGTCACTTTCCGCAATTTGACTTTGGGGAAATCGGGGGTTGCTGCGGTTGAGTTTCTGTTAAATCGGGGTGCGTTTCCCACTGCCGGTGGGAGTTCAATTGTGAATGCAACCAGTGGGATGCTACTGAGTCTTTCGCAGTCATTTGGCTGCCGTCAATGCGGATGGTGGTGGATTTGGCGAAGCCCGAAAATTCGCTTTCTATTAACAAAACCGGCCAGTCGGGGCACGCCTTTCACGCGGATTTTTATTTTTTTATTGATCTGTGGTGTAATATTGTCTATTTCACGATTCTGTTTTTGCGTTTGTTT
>JALOOK010000186.1 GCA_025454445.1 Oscillatoria sp. Prado101
AAAGCAATTGAAGGGTGGGGGGGGAAGTGGGCGCTTTTCGAGCGATCAAGGGGAGCATCCCATTTTTGCAAATACCGGGGTAATTTAAATCGGGCTGCTCTGATATTAAACTGTGCCTGCGCGGGCGCTGTTTGTGGGATACCCCCATTGAAAGTGGGCGCTGTACAGGGCGTGGGGTTCTCCGCATGCAGGCATTGAGTTTCAATCCTCGACCTCGTTTCCAGGGCGCTCGGATCTGGCTGTCCCACTTTCCCGCCTGCGCGTCCTCCCGGCGTGCGGTACGGATTGCTAAGTGCGCGGACAGCGCAACTCCAGGCAGGTTCGCAGCATTTTGGGGTCAAATAAAATCGGCAGGAAGTGGATGCTCTTTACTTCTCGGAAGTAGAAGAGAATGGGAACTGGGGGCCAAAAAATCCGCCAGTTTTGCCACTCCTGGTAGGGAAAGCGCCGGAGCAACTTGTCATTTCGGCAGACATCCAAGGCGGTTTCGGTGAATTTCAAACGAATGGTGGCAGTCTGGAACAGGAGAAACAGCCCCAGTATAGCGATGGCGATTGCTGCCCAAGGTTGCACCGGCAGCAGGGGAACGGCTAGCACCGCTAACACGACCGGCAGCGTATAGCTGGGAGCCAGTTCAACGGTTTGTGCCGATAGGGGAGAGGACGTGGTAGCAGTCACAGACTTTAATCCCGCTTTATGTAAAGTAACCTTTCTCTGCTTTTAATTGTAGAGGGTTAAATCCTCACAAGCCGCGCATGACGGCGCTGCCGGTTCCCTGGAACATCAGCCAGGAGAGAAAAAAGTTGAACATAAAGATGGCCAGCAGGGAGGTGACTACTGCGGTGGTGGTGGACTGTCCGACGCCTTTGGCTCCCCCTGTTGTGGTCAAACCCCAGCTGCAGCCAATTACGGCGATTAAGCCTCCGAAGCAGACGGCTTTGATGACGGCGCTGCACAGATCCCAAACATCGAGGAAGCTGCGGGCGGAATCGATGAAGACTCTTGCGGAGATGCCGTACATGGTGGTTGCGATCAGCATCCCCCCTGCCATGCCGGTGAGCAGGGACAGCACTGTCAAAACCGGCAGCATGACGCAGCAGGCGATCGTGCGGGGGAGCACCAGGTAATCAACCGGATCGGTTTTGAGGATGTAGAGGGCGTCAATCTGCTCGGTTACTTTCATGGTGCCGATTTCTGCGGCGAAGGCGGAACCGACGCGACCGGCAATGATCACGGCTGTCAGGACTGGGCCGAGTTCGCGGGTGAGGGAGAGGGCCAGAACGCCTCCCACCGCCCTGGCTGCGCCAAAGTTGATAAATTCTCGCGCAACTTGGATGGTGAACACCAAACCGACAAAGGTGGCGGTGAGGAGGGCGATCAGGAGGGACTCCGGGCCCACTGCTGCCATTTGGTCGAGGGTGTTGCGCCGGTGAATCTTGCCGGCAATCAGGTGCACGATTACTTGGCCTGCGAGAAAAATAGCAGCCAGCAAGCGCTGCAACCACAATCCCAGGCTGGATCTAGAATTGGTTTCACTCAAGGGGGGACTATCGCACAACTACAACTTAATTGTGGCAGAGCCTCCCAGTGTTCGTTCTTTTGGCTATTCCAGAAACGCCACAGTCCCAGTTGAGAGCTCGGATGATGGAGTTCCGAGCTCGGATGATGGAGTTCCCTTGCTCGACCGATGGAGCTCCCTTGCTCGGTTGATGGAGCTCCCTTGCTCGGTTGATGGAGCTCCCTTGCTCGGTTGATGGAGCTCCCTTGCTCGGGTGATGGAGCTCCTACCTCCAGCGATGGAGTTCCGAGCTCGAACGGTGGTGGGGCTGGCTCATTCTGTGTTCTGGTTTGTGACTCCTTTTTCAGCTGCAACCCACACTACTGCCATATATGGGTTTCATGCGGGTATTGACAAAACTCTCGCAGCTCACCAGCTAGCAATTATTTTCTGAATGTAACATAATTTTACAAAAAAGGCTTGACAGCCAAATGGCTGCCCAATAGAATGGTCGTAACAAGAGGCAATGCTTCTCATATATCTGGCGCAAAACTTAATCTCGTACAGAAGAGGGCCAATCTAATGACCGCTCCTTTGACCGGGGCAGACTTATTGCTCTGTTGCGATCGCTAGACGCGCCCAGAGAAAGGCTTGCAGCAATTTTTGGGCACAGGTGCTAGGGCATAGGGGATGGGAAAAGTTATACTGGTTCGCTAACATCGAACTTTCGATTTAGAGAAAAACACTATGGCGGAGGTGAGCGCAGACCTCGAACAGGACATCTGAATTTGGAACAACAAGGTTTACCGGAGCCATCCCTTGCTCAGTAAGGACGACGAGCAGATCGCGCAATACCGGCGCTGGGTTCGCCAGTTCTACAAAGGAGGAGCTAATAATAGCTCGACCTGGAATGCGGCACAGGGGAACGAAAACATGAGTGAGGCAACTGATCTCTCGCAAGCCAACTCGTAGTAACAGAAAACCTAAGAAGGCTGTCTCTTGGAATACCCTGGCTTATAGCCGTGGGGAGAATGTCAATTACTAAGAAGAGAAAATGATATGAAGTTAAAATCCCAGCTAAAGGCTCCCATCTGTGGGATTGCCCTGATGCTCGTAATGTCTGGTGCAAAATGCGGTGCGGATGTAGAAGTAGGAGTTGACAGTAAAACTCTAGATGTTTTAAAACAAGGTATTGAGGAGTTAAGGCGACAGCCGGATCGCTGGGAGGAAACGATGCTTGCCACAGTTAAACAGTTGGAAGAGTCAAGCAACAAAGTAGCGAAGCAAGTGGCTCAGGAAGTTCGTTCGACCTACAATAGTATCGCTGGTCAAACAGGCAGTGAATTTTCCTGCCGGTCCGATTTCGTTGTTATACGGCTAGAGCAGCGACTGCAGAAAATTGGGCATAAACTAGATAAAGCTCGTTTTCCAGCTCCTGATATATTTCCAGTCATTTGCTCTACTAATCCCTCCGATAGCATTACGTTAGCTACCAATTTGTTAGTGTTCTACGGATTCGATTTTCAGGAGGAGTTTAATCAACCAGACAAACCATTTAATGCTTATCTGCAATATGCAGATGGCACGGGGAAGCAAGCAGTAGGCTTTGTAGCAATTCCTCACAACTATCAGCTTGTAGTGGATCTGCAAAGTCCAGAACTGAAACAGGTTATTCGGGCAATGAACCCAAATAAAGGACCGCAGATCGTACTTGAGTGGGGCGGGCGGAATGTGGGAGTTAACCCAGATAAACAACGAAATAATCAAGCTGCACTACCAATTATCCTACCGGCACCAGAACCGCCAAAGCCCCCAAAGAGAGATTATGTCGCTGTTGGCAAGATTGGGCCATTTGGGGGTCCCTATGGTGATTGGACGACCGAGGAAAGATGTCCAACGGGACAGTGGGTGTTAGGTGCTTCGCTGAAGATAGAGCCAGAACAGAAGACAGGTGATGATACTGC
This sequence comes from Oscillatoria sp. Prado101, assembly GCA_025454445.1. Taxonomy (GTDB): domain Bacteria; phylum Cyanobacteriota; class Cyanobacteriia; order Cyanobacteriales; family Oscillatoriaceae; genus Oscillatoria. The sequence continues at coordinate 3,463 of JALOOK010000186.1, forward strand.
CCTCAATGGTATTTATTTGTTGTGCGGAACAGTTGAAGACAAAGGAAGTGTAACAGAAATATCATCTGGAACTGGAGGGTGGGGAGACAAAATAAATGTAGGAAATTGTGGTGATAAGTATGTAACTGGTGTGCAGTTAAGAATTGAAGGACCTCAAGGGAGCGGCGATGATACTGGCGCTGTTGATGCGGAATTTCTGTGTCAAGACGGGAAAAGGTTTGCTTCTGCTCGACTTGGTTGGGGGGGATGGTCAAGCTTAAAAACTTGTCCTCCGGCTTCGGCAATTTGTGGCATAAAGACAAAAGTTGAGCCCTCACAGGGAAAGGGTGATGACACTGCTTTGAATGACGCTGAGTTTACTTGCTGCTCACTGCCTTGAAAAGGGGATATCTCAATAAATTTGTTGAGTGCGGTTCAGAGCAGTTGCCGACAGGGGCGCTGGGTCAGAGAAAATTTTCAGCCAGCTTTTAGCGCCGATTTAGAGCTTGTTGATTAACTAATTGTTAAGTCCGCCGCCGGTGAGAAACCGGGTTTCGCGCTGTGTCGCCGCGGTTTACAGACATTCTTTGTTGGCGGCAGACATTTCGGGTGAACCCGCCCCCACTCACATTTAATAGCTCACAGCCGTAGGGGCGGGACCGGCCTGCCCCAGTTTCTGGCAGCCTTCACTTTTTATTGATAAACAATCTCTTAGAGCTTGTTTATCAAGTAATTGTTAAGTCTGCAGGGGGTGAGAAACCGGGTTTCTTTTGCTGGGGGAACTCATCTTTTAGGCTCCTAGCCGCAGGGCGGCTACCGGCGACTGCCCCCGGTTTCTAGAACCTTCACTTTGTCTTTATAAACACTCTCTTATAAACAGTCTTTTAGAGGCAGGGCATATCTGCAAAAAACGCCACGCACCCCCCGCACCCCTCTACAAAAAAACCGGGTTTTTTGAAAAAACCCGGTTTTGAAACGACCGCCAACTTCTTCAAGAAACCCGGTTTTTCAAGTCAGCCAACCGGCACCGGCACCGGCTCCAAGCGAACCACCAATTTAACGCCGTATTCCGCCTCAAACACCTGTTTCTTCTGATCCAAACTCCAGCGCTCTAAAACGCACTCATCCGAAGGCAGTGCCGGCAGAATCCGCAAGAGCAATTCTCGCAGCGCCGGACGGAACTCGCACTTCACCTGGGCGATAGCGCCAATTTGCCGCCGGTCGAGCGCCACCGCCACCCGCAGCAAAGCGCTCAATTGACTCACCATCTGCCGGTGCTGTTTGCTAGGCAAACTTCGATAGTTATCGTGCTTTTTCTTCGGCCCACTCTTGCGGTGGTAGCGGGCGATATTAGCTATTACTTCTATCTCGGTTTCCGTGTAACCGAGCAACTCGCCATTGCGAATCAAATAATAAGAGTGCTTGTGGTGGAAAGAGTGACTGACGTGCAAGCCGCAGTTGTGCAAAATACCAGCCGCCCACAAGAGTTCCCGCTCTTCCGAACTCCAGTTGTGCAAAACGCCCTGAGTTTGGTCAAACAGGTCGAGGGCAAAAGCAGCCACTCGCTCAGCGGATTCCAGGTGAACTTCGTATTTCTCGGCGATTTTGATAACGCTGCGCTGGCGCACAGAACTCTGGAAGCGCAGCCGGTCTGAAATCAAACCGTGGGTGAGCATCCAGTCTACCACGATGCCTTCCCGCAACGAGCGCTCGCAGACCGTCAGCAACTCCACCCCCAGCAGCGTCATAGCTTCCTGTAAAATCAGAGCGCCGGCTAAAATAATTTCCGACCGGCGATCTGACATCCCTGGAATCGCCGAACGCTCCGAATTGGAAAGCTTGCGCAAGCGATTCACCAGGTTAGACACGTCTTTCAGACTGAATTGAAAGCCGGTGAGCGGACTGGGCACCACGCCCAACTTTTCGCGGGCGATAATCGTTGCCAAGGTTTCAATCGTCCCAGATGTGCCCACCAAACGGGGTTGCTCCCCTGCTTGCAAATGCGCCCGCAACTCGTCAGTCGGGCGCTCCAGCGTACCGCGCACGAAAGCTTGCAGGTATTGAAACTCAGCATTGCTAATCGGATCGGTGGTGATGAATTCCGCAGTCAGCCGAACTGCGCCCACTTTGGTGCTGCTCAGGGAGCGAGGCTCGTGCCCATCCCCTAAAATTAATTCTGTAGAGCCGCCGCCAATATCAATAATAATGTGGGGCTGGTTGTTGAATTCCATCCCCGACAGGACGCCCAGATAGATTCTCCGGGCTTCTTCTTGACCGGAGATTAAGCTGACAGACAGACCTAACTCCTCTCGTACCTGCTGCAAAAAGTCTCGCCCATTCGGAGCCTCGCGCACGGCGCTAGTTGCCACAGCCACAACCGTTTCCGCATTCAGGCTTTTGGCAATTTCTTGAAAGCGCCGCAGGGTGTCCGTAGCGCGTTTGATCACTGCCGGTTTCAAGTCGCCAGTTTCCGGACTGCGGTCGCCCAGCCGCACCGTTTCCTTCTCTCTGGCAAGAATCGTAAAAGTTGACAGTTTGGGTTCAATCCGCACCACCACCATGTGCAGGGAGTTAGTCCCCAAATCGATGGCAGCGATAATCCGGTCTTGCTCCACAGATGGAGCGGGAATCTTAACTAAAGGAACTGTATTGACCATTACCGTATATCTAGGGTTACAACCCCAGCCCATATTTCCAGATTCAGCATATCTTAAAAGGGGTCTTTTTCCGCTCGGCTGGCGCTTATTGTCACGCTCTCTGCGCTCCGCCCGCGACAGGGGTGAGGGGTGATGTCGGCAATTCCCCTGAGGTTTACTTGGACAGTCCGGCGCTATCCCAGCCAAGAGTCCTGCAAAGCCTGCCAAATTTCAGCTTCCGCCACACGGAAGCCTTCAGGCACCGGCCCACCGAAAAAGTTCTAGCGACTGAGCGTGAAAACTGCACAAACCAATGATATACTAAGTCGGGCTACAGTAGCCCAGTGAGTCTCCTAATTCCGAATTCTCCTGCAGGCACTTTAGACACAACCATGCTAACCGAGCAAGAAGGCAAAGCTGAACCGATTTGGCTGAGGATCGTTAGACTTCTCAGGTGGGACAAGCCCTCAGGACGCCTGATTTTGATGATTCCCGCCCTCTGGGCTGTGTTTTTGGCCGCCGGCGGGAAGCCACCGGCACCCCTGGTGGGCGTGATTGTCTTGGGCACTATGTCCACCAGCGCCGCCGGTTGCGCGATCAACGACCTCTGGGACAGAGATATTGACCCGCAAGTGGAAAGAACGCGCAATCGCCCCCTGGCTTCCCGCGCCCTCAGCGTTCGCACCGGCATCGTCTTGGCCATTCTCTCGCTGGCTTGCGCCGCCGTTCTGGCGCTGTACCTCACTCCCCTGAGTTTCTGGCTGTGCGTCGCCGCCGTGCCGGTGATTGTCCTCTACCCCCTTGCAAAACGAATGTTTCCAGTACCACAGCTTGTACTCTCAATAGCTTGGGGATTCGCGGTTTTGATCAGCTGGAGTGCAGTTACAGGCACATTAGAATTGCAAACCTGGCTGCTTTGGGCGGCTACTGTCTTCTGGACTTTGGGCTTCGACACTGTGTACGCAATGAGCGATCGCGAAGATGACCAGCGACTGGGAGTTAACTCCAGCGCCCTGTTCTTTGGCGAGTACGCCGCCGAGGCTGTGGCCTTTTTCTTTGCCGGCACCGCCGCTATGCTAGCTTGTATGGGGGGGCTGATGCACCTTTACATTACTTTTTGGATGGCTTTGGCTGTCTCTGTCGCCATCTGGACTTGGCAGTACATCCAGCTGAGAAATGAAAATCTCCCAAAACCAGTCTACGGGAAGATATTTGCCCAGAATGTCTGGATTGGCTTTATTTTACTCGCCGGCATGATTATAGGAATTTTGACTAGATAAGGAACCGCAGACGCACGCAGATGGACGCCGATGAAGGACTGGCATCTGGAATGCCGGCATGGCAAAAGCGGTGGTATTTATGGGATGAAAAAAATTGTGATTGGAGTGATGGGACCGGGTGCCGGTGCTACAGCAGCTGACATGCAAAATGCCTTTGAAATTGGCAAAATTATCGCCAAATCAGGTTGGGTTCTGCTCACCGGCGGTAGGGATGCCGGTGTCATGGATGCCGCAAATATTGGTGCCAAAGAGGCTAATGGCCTTACTGTCGGCATCCTGCCGGCGGACGGCACCGGCCTTATTTCTACCGCAGTGGATATTGCCATTTTCACCGGCATGGGCAGCGCTCGCAATAATATCAATGTTCTTTCGAGTGATGTGGTGATTGCCTGCGGTATGGGTGCGGGGACTGCTTCAGAAATTGCCCTCGCCATCAAGGCGAATAAGAAAGTTATTTTATTAAATGATGACGAATCCAGTCAGGTTTTTTTCAAAAGGCTTTCGCCAGAAAATGTTTTTGTGGCTGAGAGTCCTGAAGAGGCAATTGGCATAGTTAGAGAGGTGTTAGGATAATTTTTGATATCTCGTTCCCAGGTAGAACCTGGGAACGAGAAGAATCACTGGTAACGAGAAATATAAGGCGTAGGACAGCCGTCAAGGCTGTCCTAGGAGCAACAGCAAACGAGAAGAGGATAAATTGGGAAGTTATTGCTTGAAGTAATTCCCCACAATTTGCAGGA
>JALOOK010000187.1 GCA_025454445.1 Oscillatoria sp. Prado101
GCCAGTGCCGGCGGACTGGCGGGAATTCGGCGGGGGCATGGCTAAAAATTTTATAGATTTTGGAAGAGTTCTTGATCCGATTTGCACCACTGAACCCTGATTCCTTAATGGGAAGGGATTATAACGCGCTGACCTGCGGATGTAAACTAACCCAAGTGACTGCTAGTATAGTCTGGGAGGCTGCTGCGTTCCTTTCACCAGGCCACCTGCCAGTTTTTCACCGGCAGCCCTGGGGAAGTTAGGTGTTCCGCCAGAGCGCCGCCCATCAGCTGATTACGGTCAGACAGCTGCAGCGCGATTTTGTCCGAAATCACCCGTAGCTGTATCCCGCCGACACCTTAAGGTGTTGTAAACCCATTTCTGAGCAGACAGACGCGAGGGGGCCATCTCGCAGTCCGAGCGCGGGCAGTCGCTGGTCTCTCTGCCTCAGGATGGCCAAGCTTCAGGTAAAGCTTTGGCAGAAAGCCCCCTCAGTGGCGTGGCACAAAGGGGACTTGGAGAGGGAGAGGGGGACAAAAGCCGGCGTTTATGAGTAAGTTTATCAGAATTGGTGAGCATTTAGGCCAAAAACGCTTAACAAAACTTCGTAACCTTCCCAAACTCTCTTTTGCCTATCCTTTTAGCTGCCTATTGTGCTTAGCTAGTAAGTAAGCGTGCGTGGAACCCCAGACGCCGCTGGATCAACAGTCAAAAAAAATCACCAAATAAAAACCCGGCTGGCCGCCCTGTCTGCCTTGGTAGGTGGGTGAGGGTGAGGGGGGAGTCTACTAGAGTCCACACCTGCCCGCATCCGGTCCGCATCCAAAAAACCTGACGACACAACCGAGAACTAAAAAAAACTACTACTCCAAGAGTAGCACAGGGCTGCACTGCTAGCAGCATATTTCTCGGAAGAGTTTCAAGCAAAGGACAAAAGACACCAACAAAAGACAGATGGCCACCGGGCGGAGCAAACCTCGATGGCGGCCTTTGTGAATTCCATATCCATTTCATCTCCCTCAACTGTATCACACCCAAATGAGTGCATGCCTCATTCACCGCGAAAACCCCGCGCCGGCACCGTTCAGCGAACGGCAAAACCTCCCTGCCCTGAATGCGAGTATCAGGGACATTTCAAGCCGGCAGCCAGCGTCAAGAGAACGAGGCGCGGGCGAGAGAGGGAACTCTCCCTTGCGTGCCGGTGGTGCAGTGGCTTTTGCGGGCTGGCTCTTGAGCAGGTGGGGGTAGGCCAATGAGTTTCACCTACCTGAAGAAGAACTGCCCCATCTGCGCCGGCGCAAGGATAGACTGCCGGCAATCCACAAGCACTAGCCTTATTCACTGCCGCGACACAGAAGCCAATCCGCTCGGTTTCACATTTATGGGAGTTGACAAGATTGGATTCGGGATGTGGGCGGACTCAGCGCGGACTTCAGCCGCCTCTCAAGAGGAGCAACAGCAGTGGCGGCGCGAGCCAGAAGCCCAGAAACAGCAGCGCCTCAAAGAAGAGAAAGAGCGCTGCGCCGCCGCGCTCACAGAAGAGGAGCGCGACACTGAAATCAAAAAGATTTTGGGGCAGCTCGACCTGAAACCGGCTCACAGAGAAGACCTGCGCCGGCGCGGGCTGTCCGACGCCCAGATAGAAGCGGGGCAATTCCGCTCGGTTGTGCCGTGGCAGCGCCTCAAGGTGCCGGTCAGCAACCGGCTCGCCGGCGTCGCGCTAGACGGGCTGGCGTTGCTGACTAAAGCCGGCTACCTGTGCCCGATGCGGAATCTCCAAGGGCTGCTGGTTGGCTGGCAGCTGCTCGCGGACAGCCCGGAAGACGGCGGCAAATACCGCTGGCCGACATCCCGCACGAGCAAGCGCCCCAACGGACCGACAGCGCACCTGAAAAACGGGGAGCTGCCGGTGCAGGTGGCGCGACCGGATGGAGTGCCTAACGGCTCCCCTGGGTTAATCGAAGGGGCACTCAAACCCTACATTGCCGCCCAGCTGTCAGGTCAAGTGATGGTTGGCGCTGCCGGCGGGAACTTCTTGCCGTCTTGTGACCAATTGGTCGCAGCACTGCAAACTCTCTGCGCCGAGCTCAACACCCAGACCATCACCCTCTACCCCGACGCCGGCAGCGCTGCCAACCTGCAGGTTTTCCAGCGAGACGCTGACACAGTTCGCTTCCTGCAACAGCGAGGATTCACCGTCAGAATTGCCAGCTGGGGGCAGCTGCGCGACAAGAATGCCCCCGACTTTGACGAACTCCTAGCGGCGGGGCGTGCCGGTGAAATCAGCTACCTGACTGCCGAAACCTACCTCAACCTCTCAGCTGACGCACCTGACAGTCCGTGGGCTGCTGACCCCGCCACCGGGCGGGCGCGGCGCGAGTGGGGAAAATACAGCAAACTCACCCAGCCAACAATTGAGATATCGCAGCGCTACTTGAATGTGGATATCGAGAGCCTGGTGCCGGCGGGCATCTACGCCATCAAGAGCCCGATGGACTCCGGGAAAACCGAACTCCTGAAAACGCTCTGCCGGCACTTCCCCACCGGCAACGTGGTATCTTACCGAAACAGCTTGCTCCAGAACACCGCTACCCGTGTCCCGGAACTCGATTTCCTGTGGAATTTGGATACTGGAGAGCCGGCCTTAAACCGGCTCTCCTGGCGAAACAGCAAGTGGGTTGCGGCGTGCCTGGACAGCTTGGAAAAACTTGGGGACAAACCGGTTCTGGTTATCGAAGAAGCAGGCAAGGCCATTGACCATTTGCTCAGGGGAAACACCTGCCGGAAGCGCCGCGGCGCACTCCTGAAAAATTTCGAGCACAAAGTGCGCTCCTGCACGCACATCTTTCTCCTAGACGCGGATCTGGCCGATCCGGAAATCGATTATTTGCGCCAGTTGCGCCCAGACTTGTCTTGCTGCAAGCTTGTCAACACCGGCGCTCCCCCCAGTTGGCCAATCCACTGGTACACCGGCGTTGCCAGCAGCAAGGGATTCAGCGCCAACAACTTCAGCCTTATTCACCAGCGAATCCAGGAGTCTATTGCTGCCGGTGAAATTCCGATGATTGTCAGCGACTCACAGGTGTTCCTGGAAGCCACCGACAAGCTGCTAAGAACGCTGTACCCAGAGCGCAACGGCTTGCGAGTGGACTCTTTAACCAAAGTCGAAGATCCCTGCGTCAACAATTTTCTGAGCAATCCTGACGCTTGGCTGGCTTTGAACCGGCCTTCCTGGCTCTTCCTCAGCCCCACGGGCGAAAGCAGTCTGGATATCTCGCAACCCTATTTCACCACTGTCTACGGCGTGTTTTTTGGAACTGTTTCCTGCTTCTCGGCAAGGCAGATGCTGGGGCGCTACCGGCTGCCGGTCGAGCGCCATGTGTGGTGCGCAGTCACTGCCACCGGCACTGACGGGCAAGCATCGCAGGTGGCCGGTCAGGTAATTTCCAACCTGCAGCAGTATGCCTGGGAAACCTTAAGAGAAATTGGCTTGGCGGTTTACCTGCGAGAGAGAGCGGAAGCCCCCGAATCGGCGCTGGACTTGGTAAAGTTCCTGACATCCCTGATTGACGAGGAGAGCCAGCAGTGGGCTGACCCGCACCTGGCGGCCTACTCCAAACTGGAAGCGCGGGCTAACTACCAAAAAGCCAACCTGCGGGCAACTCTGCGGGAGCTACTGCTAGACGCTGGCCACCGGATCGTTGAAGAAGTCGCCGGCGAACCAACTGATACCGGCTACAAAAAGCAGCGGCGGGAGATTCTAGAACAGCGGTGCCAACAAATCGCGGCAGCGCCTGACATTTCCATAGAGGAAGCCAAGCGCATCAATGCTTCCCAGGGGGCAACGCCGGCTGAAAGCGCCGCCGCCGAGAAGGCGTTTCTCAAAGTCACACTGCCTGGATTTGAGCTTTCCGCCGAGTCTATCTACTGGTTCAAATACGACAAGCGCAACATCCTGTCACAGCTGCAAATCCTGTGGATGGCTCGCCATCTAGAATGCCAGCGGCAGTTAGACTCAAAGCAGTGGCAGCAAGCCCTCTTAATCGGCACCCCGATTTGGGACGTGCGCACCAGCAGTCTGGCCATCTCTGTCCTGCGAGAGTTGGGAGTGCTAGAAATGGTGGCTGGATCGGGAGAGTTTTCTGCGAGTGACGAGAAAATCCAGCGCCTGAAACAGCGGGCCCTGGGGATGGCCAGCCGGCTCAAGCTAGCCCTGGGGATTTCTGTGACTGCCGGATCTGACCCGATTTACCTGTGCCGCCGGCTGGCTGAGAAACTCGGCTACACCCTGCGGAGCAGGCAGGTGAGGACGAAAGGGGGCAGGCAGCGGGTCTATTCTTTTGTGCAGCCCGAGAGTGACAGCCGGTGCGCCGCCGTGCTCGCAGCTTATGACCGGCGGTGGAGCGCTATGCTGAAAAGACTTTAAGTTTCTCAATCTATCTGTCACAGATTGAAATCGGAGGTTGAGGGCTTAAAATAGGCTTATTTTGGCAGCGATCTTGAGCCGCTGTGCGCGGCGGAACCCTTGTCCTTTCATGCCCCAGGGGTTTGAACCCTGAACCACCGGATTTAAACCCCGGATATCAAGGGGTTTTCGTCGGGCGGAAAAATACTATCTATCTCCAGTTGGTATACGTAAAATGGCCCAATCTGCGAGTCCGGATTACGCCTCCCAGTTGCAGCGCCTGATGCAGCAGGCGGGGTTTTCCAGTTTGAAGGCGCTCAGTAAAAAAGCTGGAGTGCCGGAGCTACAGCTGATTCGGCTGCGGCGGGGGCTGGCTGTGCGAACGCGAGTCGATATCCTGCTGAAAATTAGTTCGGCGTTGGGGATTTCCCTGACGGAGTTGCTGGCGGCGTTTTCCGATCTGGCACCGGCACCCTCAGAGGATGCGGCGCTGCTACAGGAGTGCCGGCGTTTGCAAGCACAACTGGAGCAGCAGCGAGAGTCTCTGCTGCAGGAGTTCGTCCTCTCTAGCGTGCAAGTGCTGGAATCTTGGATGCTGCAATGGCCAACAGCAGCTCGGGCGGCGCAGCAAGTGCCCATAAGTGGGCCCGCCTTGCCGGCGGCGAGATTGCTGCCCCTAGTGCGCCCGGTGGAGCAGCTGCTGCAGCAGTGGGGGGTGGAGGCGCTGGTGCCGGTGGGGGAAAAAGTGCCTTACGATCCCCAGTGGCACCAGCTGATGGAGGGAACTGCCCAGCCTGGAGAGCCGGTGCTGGTGCGCTACACCGGCTACCGCCAAGGGGACAAGCTTCTTTTCCGCGCTAAAGTTAGTCCTTTGAAGGAAGAAGAAAAAAGCAAGAAGAAATGAGGGGAGCGCCATCTCCCTGAGAAACGCTTATAGCGGTTTTCAGTTGGATGAAGTACATGCCAGAAACCCGGTTTCGCCAAAGTTACCGGGTTTCTCAGTACCTCACCCTCGGGATGAACACCGCTATAGAAACCTGGTTTCGCTGAAGTTGCCTGGTTTCTCTGTCCCACAAGCAGCCTGGGAAAGAGAACAAATGTTTTTGAACAGGCTGTGGGGTTGAGGGGCCAACGGGCCAGCAACTTGAGCTGAGATATTTTACGATTAAATGATTTCCACAAATACCCGAGTTTAGACGGGTTTTGTATATATGCTTTCTTCCGGATATTAGGAAATTTGACCATGACCGGCACCGACCGGTGGGGTAAATCTGCTTTTCTGGGCCCACCTGACCCCCCGATCGTGGCCACAGTGACCGGCACTCCACTCCCGGCCCCGGCAACACGGCCATTTTTTGTGTTCCCTGAGTGGAAATTAGATAATTTACGATTAAATGATTTCCACAAATACCCGAGTTTAGACGGTTTTTGTATATATGCTTTCTTCCGGATATGAGGTAATTTGCGTTTGGGGAGTCTCTAGGGCCTGGGGCCTAGGGGATTGAGCCAGCGGAGAATTTCTTGTTTGAGCTGCTTCAAATCGCGATAGACTTCTTGCCTGAACCACTGACCGAGGGCATCTACCGGCGAGAAGACTTGGCCTATTGGCCAGCTGAACTCTTGCCCCAAGGGTGTCAGGTGGTTGCCGTTGAGGGTGACGAGTGTTACCATGCCGGGAAACAGGCCCTGCAGCAGCGGGTTCAAGCCTGCGGTTTGGTCAATGTCGTCGTTTTTAAATTTGACTAGGAGATTGCGGCGGATTCGATATTGCTTGGCAATCAGGTTTTTGGTTTCAGGCGGTGTTGGGGTGAACTCGACGGGGAAGACGGGAGAAAACTGTTCCACTAGGGGAATGGCCCGGTTGGCTGGGTAGTTGTTGAAGGATATGAGGATATTTCCGGCGCGTTCTACCTCGAACAGACTGCCGGTCAGCAAGTGCAGTTTGCAGCCCATGCTGTGGCCAAGTCCGTAAACCGGCAGGTACTGCTTGTTTAACAGCCCCCTTGACTGGAGGCGATTGACGGTTTGCTCGAAACTCCACAGGGTGGAGCCGGCGATCTCGGCGTGATCCAGGGTGTTGGCGAACGGGGTGGCCACAACCGCATACCCCGACTGTCCCAGCTGTTCCAGCAGCCAGCGGTAGGTGAGCTGGGGCGCAGTGGCGACGAAAGCTCCCCCGAGGAAATGCACAATGCCGGTGGGTCGAGGGGGAATGAAGACCCAGTTACCCGCTACTTCCTGCCAGTCCATGCCAAAATTGAGTGTTTCTTCCTATTTCTAGTTGAGGTTCGTCCATCTTAACATTTTCTTCAACCTCCTACAACTAGGAGGGTCATTGACTGCCAGTTTTTATATTCTTTTTGGGATCGCAGGCACAAAAATTTTAGATTATTTTTAGGTTTGTGTGCGCTAAATTATGGTATTAAATAAGTAGATAATCTGTTTGAGATTTGAGATTTTCGCACTTAGCTCTTGGGTTTAGGGTTGACTCGGAACATCCTCAATGGGCTGAGGGGTCAGATATTTGTAATTTTTTTGTATAATAGGAAGAGCAATCTACCCTATTTTAGGCTTTCTTTTTGGGGCTCCCTTAATGAAGGCGCGAAGTAGCCTCAAGGACACCGCTGGCTCAGTCGGTTGTTCGCATCGGGACGGCAAGCTGTTGCTTTGAAAAAGGTAAAAAATGTAACAGTGTAATCTCGGCAACATAATTTGTGAAATTCTCAAGAATATAAAGAAATTATGGAGGAGCAGATTACTCAAAAAAAGAGTATCAACCACTTACTGATGAAGTATTAAAACGTCATTTTCAGGGAACAGAGACTATAGGAATCTACCCTCTTCTTGAAGACAATACCTCTTTTTTTATTGCAGCTGACTTTGATGACAATAATTGGAGAGATTCTATTCAAAAGTTGCATCTGATATGCACAAAGCATGAAATACCTGCCTATATTGAACGTTCACGCTCAGGAAACGGAGGACATCTTTGGATATTCTTTGAGGAAAACTTTCCGGCAGAGCAAACAAGAAAACTATTATATGAACTTCTTAGAGAAGCATCTGTCATTTCCCACTTTGATAAAGAGCCGAGTTTTGACAGACTCTTCCCTAATCAGGATCTTCATGCCGGGAAAGGATTGGGTAATTTGATCGCACTTCCACTCCATGGTAATGCGCTGATGAATGGCAATACAGCATTCCTGAACCCTGAAAATTATTTACCATACGACCACCAATTTGAAATTATCAAGACCTTTCGTAAACTGTCCATGTATCATTTTAAATCCATTTACGAAGATATTTTTAATGAAAAAGTTGATGATTTCTTTAAATCAAGTTTTGACCGGAATTCCAGACCAATAATTGAGATCCAGATTAGTGGTCAAATATATCTGAAACGTCTTCACCTTAATAGAGAACTTATTGAGTTTATAAGGGAAAACCTGAACTTTATGAATTCTGATTACCTGGTTAAGAAAAACATGGGGAAATCCACCTTTAATCTTGAAAAGTATTTCAGGTTGGTGGAAGAGACCCAGGAGGAAGTGATCTTGCCTCGGGGATTTGCTGTAAATTTAATTGCATTTTGCAGAAAGGAAGATTTACCTTTTAAGATTATTGACAAAAGGAAAAAACTTGATTCGGTTGACTTTGAGTCAGATATCGAATTGAGACCTGACCAGGAGGCTGCAATAGAAAAAACT
>JALOOK010000188.1 GCA_025454445.1 Oscillatoria sp. Prado101
CGGCACTGGAACCGCCGGCAACTTAACACTCACTTCCAGCGCCCTCCGCCTCGATAACCAGGCTTCTGTCAGGGCTGATACTCAAGGCGGCGGAGGCAATATCACCCTCAACACCGGCAGCCTTCAGTTGCGCCACAACAGCCGCATCACCACCAACGCCACCGGCAATAGTTCCGGCGGCAATATCACCTTCTATACCGACACCATCGCCGCCCTGGAAAATAGCGACATCAGCGCCAACTCCCAAGAAAGCTTTGGCGGAAAAGTCACCATCAACGCCACTGGCATTTTTGGCACAGAGTACCAGCTAGTTCCCACCGCAAACAGTGACATTACCGCCACAGGAGGCAATCCGCAGCTAAACGGAGTCGTCACCATTAACACCCCCAATACAGATCCCACCTCTGGGTTAATCGAACTGCCATCACACCTGCAGGATATCACCGGCTTAATCTACAACCCCTGCGAAGCCGTCGCCAGAGGCAGCAGCTTCACCGTCACCGGCAGAGGCGGCATCCCCCAAAGCCCCACAGATACCCTCACCAGCAGTGCTCTGGCAGTTTACTGGATCTCCCTCCCAAAAGAAGCATCCCCACCCCCCTTCCTCAGCCAAGAAATCCCCAAATCCCCTAATCCCGGCTCCCAACTCCCCCTCGTAGAAGCCCAAGGCTGGGTGATCAGCCCCACCGGCGAAATCATCCTCACCGCCAACCCCCCGACAGGCACTCCCCACTCCCCCTGGCAACCACCAACAAATTGCCCCCAGATTCGCTAGTTAGCCATTACCACAATTTCGCTTTTTTGTCAAGCCTTTCGCAGACGATTGCAGATTGCCAAAAGTATATAAACCGCTATGCGCACTTTCGCCGCTTTTGCCCAATCCCCATTCCCCCCCTTTTTAAGGGGGGGGCTAGGGGGGGGATCTGATCTGACTTACTGGTAAGCTGCAACTTGAGTTAAACTTAACTCAATTTGCTACCTGCAAGGTCTTTGCATCTAGATCCCCCCAAACCCCCCTTAAAAAGGGGGGCTTTGAGATGTTCCCCCCCTTTTGTAGGGGCGACGCCCCCGTGCTCGCCCCGGCTAGGGGGGGATATCGCCTGACTCTCTGGTAAGCTGCAACTTGAGTTAAACTTAATCATTAAGGTCAAGAAGCTCCCATTCCCCCACCCCACCAGACCACTCCCAACACAGCAATGAAACCGGGTATTCGCATCTGCATATTCAACAGTCTGGCAATCGGTGTCGCGTCTCTCCCCTGCTGACAGTCAGTGTGCCGGTTGGCTTGCAATTCAGGCAGAATCCGGGTATAATAGAAGTAGCATGCATCGGCAACAATCTCAAATCCGAGCCGGAAACCTTTGCCACCCTCAAAGACGAGCGCTCCCCGGGACTTGACGTAGCAGGTAATGTTGGTCATTGGGCTGCTTCGCACTGAATCCTATGGGAATTGTCTTAATCGCTTCTGTGATCTTTGGTATCGCCACTGGGTCGGTAGTCTCCGAGCTGCTAGTGGTCAGTGCCCTGCTCCTGACGCGGATGCAGATTGCGGGTCACTCCCATGTTTGGCGCACATTCGCTCTGGCGATGGGGTCCCTTCTGCCTGTATTGTGGTTCGTTGCCTACTTGTACTGCCGCTACCAGCTGGCATGGGAGAGCGATAGCGGTACCAGCGGCCCCCCGGACTTCAGTCGCTGGTTCCAGAACCTGTACGTCAGTGGTTTGGCCTTCGCCGCTTCTCCCGGCCTTGCTGCCATGCTTGCCTTTGTGGCTGTCCTGGTGCTGTCCCCGCGGAAACTCCCGCCGCCCTCCCCCTAGTAGTCCGTCAAATTTAATTTGACGGCGTTGGACAGTAGAAGGATGATTTCAACTTTTTCCACGAGCGCGAAAAACCCTTCTTACTCCCCCTCCCCGCTTGCGGGGAGGGGGTTGGGGGGTGGGGAACATCGCCGCAATTGTGCAACGCCTAAAAAGGGGGGGCTTTGAACAATGGCGTATGGCCCTAGGCGCTAACCTAACTGCCAACTGCTATATAAGAGTTTAGGGCAAGTTTAAGGAAGCTTGGCAATTTGACTTGCCGGCACCACCGACGGGGTAGTGCCCTTATCCCACTGCACTATATAAGCGTTTCCGCCCTCAATCTTTTCCGTGACAGTGCCGGTGTACATGCGGTCTCCTTCCCAAACACCAAGAATGGAATCGCCGACTTTGATAGTGCCGGCAGCAGGGGAAATTGGAATGATATCCCTGGCGCTGAGGGTGGCGGTGTTCCCATCTCCGTGAATAATATCATAACTGTCGCCCTTGACGCTTACGATGCGGGCAAAGTAATAACCGCCTTCACTCCACTTGGCGGCGACTGTATTTCCGGGTTTCAGCAGAGGAATCGGGAATTTGGCAATTTTGTCTGCCGGCACGACAGAGGGTTCTTCGCCGCTATCCCATTGTACGCTGTAAGCTCCCCCGCCGTCAAGTTTTTCAACAACAACACCCGAGTACATTTTAGATCCTTCGTTGGCGGCGAGGACGGGATCGCCAATCTTGGTACTGCCGGCTGGGGAAATGGGAACGATCTCTTTTGGGCTGAGGGTGTTGCTATCCCCATGGGCATAAATAACTTCGTATTCATCTCCGCTGCCCCCTACAATCCGGGCCAAGTAATAACCGTCCTGCCCCCACTTGGCAGCGACTGTATCTCCTGCTTTCATCGTTGCTTTTTTTGCATAACTAGTGACAACTACTGCTATTTTACACCTTGCCGGGTAAAAAGAAACCGGGTTTCTGAATCTAGATTTTCCCTGGGATGCCTAGGTGATCGCAGAAACCCGGTTTCTGGAAGAAAGAAACCGGGTTTCTGAATCTAGATTTTCCCTGGGATGCCTAGGTTATTGCAGAAACCCGGTTTCTCGCCTTCTCGCCGGGGATACAGAAACCGGGTTTCTTAATCTAGATTTTCACTGGGATGCCTAGGTGATCGCAGAAACCCGGTTTCTCGCCTTCTCGCCGGGGATACAGAAACCGGGTTTCTCAATCTAGATTTTCGGGTTTCTCAATCTCGATTTTCCCTGGGATGCCTAGGTGATCGCAGAAACCCGGGTTCTCTCCTTCTCGCCGGGGATACAGAAACCGGGTTTCTCAATCTAGATTTTCCCTGGGATGCCTAGGTGATCGCAGAAACCCGGTTTCTCCAGAAACCGGGTTTCTGAATCTAGATTTTCCCTGGGATGCCTAGGTGATCGCAGAAACCCGGTTTCTAGCGGAAACCCAAAAAGCGCAAGCAAGGAACGAGAAGGTAGTAGCTGACACCGAGGCAGAAGGCGGCGGTGCTGCCTAAGAGAGCAAAAAAAACTACACTGTCCGCCAGCTGGATACCACCGGCAGCTGTGGGGAGAAGGTGGAAGAAAATCGAGGAGGATGGGGAAATTAAACGGGAGATAAAAGTGGCGGTTCCTATGGCGGCGAGAGAAGCGTGCAGCAGCAGAGGTCCGCGCAATCCCAAACCGAGGGTGAGGGCTGCGATCGCAATCGCGCTAAATGCCATCCAAGCTTCAGTTATGTTGCCGGCGGTGGGGGATGCCGGTGCGATCGCCCCCAAGGCCAACCACCCCAAGACGTAGCCCAAAGTTCCCATCAGTCCAGCCGGCCAAAACTGCCGGAACTGGCCAAAACTCCCCGCCTCAGTCAGTCCCAGGGCTGTGCCCAGTCCAGCCAAGCCAAATACGATCGCCGCCCGTTCCACTGTTAAGTGGGCGTCGGGAATCCACAAGGTAAGCTGCTCGGAGAGGAAATTGACTAGCTGCATACCGGCAGGCACTTTGTACGCCAGCCAATATCCTATGCCCGCTCCCAGACTGCCGCCAAATCCAGCCAGCACCATGCCCAGCAAGGTGTCTAAAAAAGCTCGCACCAGCCACCAGATAGTGCCAAGTATGGCCTGGACTGTGCCGGCAAGTATTTTATATAAGAAGATAGCTATGGTGGCGAGCGCTTGCCACAGCGGTTTGACAATGGCCCGCAACAGGCCGGGAGCGGTGCTAGCGGTGGCCTTCACCTGGACGGTGACTTGGGGGCGCTGCCGGCTGGCCCGCTCTAGCTGGCGCAGACGCCCAGAAATCTCAGCGGCGCTTGCCGGTCGTTTTTCGGGTGCCGGGTGCACCATTTCATCTATAAGAATAGCCAAGATTGGACTGACGCGAGCGTGATGGTGCCACCGGCACTGTCCAGTCAGGGGATCGTCAAGGTCTGCGGGGTAGCGCCCGGTGAGCAAGTGAATGCAGGTGCGCCCCAGGGCGTAGAAATCGGCAGCCGGTCCGACTGTAGCGCCGGCAATCTGCTCTGGCGGGCTGTATCCTGGAGAAACCACTCGCGTGGAGCTCCGCTGAGAATGCTGGAGGGCGGTGGCGATTTGTTTGACTCCGCCAAAGTCAATCACCACTAATTTACCTTCGCCCGCCACCCTTGGGTGAGGGGGGGTGCGCAGCATGAAGTTAGCCGGTTTAAGGTCGCGGTGGACAATCTTGCGCCGGTGCAGCACCTGGAGAATCTCCGCCGCCTGACGCAACCACTCCAGGACTAGGAGTTCTGGACACCCGTTGGGATAGCGGTCGAGAACGTCTTCGAGAGTCTGGCCATTAATTTTTTCCATCACCAAACAGGGCAGAGTGCGGCGGTGCGGTGCGGGAAGCTGCACCTGAAAATAGCTGCCCGACTCCACCCCCGGTACGCCCGGATGGCGCAGGCTGGCCAAAACGGCGGCTTCTTGCTCAAACAGTCGCAGCGCTTGGGGGGAGGTTTCCACCAGCAATTTGAGCACCCGCTCGGTTTGGGACTTGAGGTCGTACACAGTATAGGTGACAGCAAACCCGCCACTGCCCAGTTTTTGCAGGGGAATGTAGCGATTGTTCAACAGCAGCGATGTCCCGCAACTCTGACAGAACTTGTTGCCCGCAATCTGAGAGGCGGGGCGCTGACAGTCGGGATTGATGCAGTGGACGGAAGTCGGAAAAGACTGATTCACAACCGGCTGCAAAAGTCAAGGGGGAAACTGAGCGCTACACCAGCGCCACGATCTTATAGATTGTACCGCCAGGACAGTAGCTTTCAGGGGTTGGGGGTTAGGGGTCAGGTGTTTGCGGTTTGGGGTTTGCGGGGGGTGGGGTGAAGGGGTAAGTGAGAATTGACCCCACGCCCGCCCACGCCCAATGCCCAATGCCCCGCACAAGCCGCTGCCCCCATGCCCCACACCCAATGGCCCACGCTCAATGGCCCACGCCCAATCCCCAATCCGGGCGTCCAAAATGGCCACAACCCACGCCCCACGAACATTTGAGCGCTCGCTCGCCCTGGCGTAACAAAAAGTTAAGCATTGTGGTGAAAGATAAAGAATGGTTATGTTTTACAAAAAGAGATTTGAAGTTTAACTTATCGCATCGCCTGGTATATTTATAAAAGCTTAAGAAAAGCAACCTGCTCATTCCATGATTCCTAGGAAGGGGGATTATGACCTACGCCTCGACTCAGACACAAGCAAAGACTGGCTACAAGGCCGGCGTTAAGGACTACCGGCTGACTTACTACACCCCGGACTACACGCCGAAAGATACGGACATTCTGGCGGCGTTCCGCGTGACGCCCCAGCCGGGCGTTCCTCCGGAAGAAGCCGGCGCTGCTGTGGCTGCTGAGTCATCCACCGGCACCTGGACGACCGTGTGGACAGACCTGCTGACTGACCTGGATCGCTACAAGGGTCGCTGCTACGACATCGAGCCCGTTGCCGGCGAAGACAACCAATTCATCTGCTACGTTGCTTATCCCCTCGACCTGTTTGAAGAAGGCTCTGTGACCAACATGCTGACCTCGATCGTGGGGAACGTGTTTGGTTTCAAAGCCCTGCGGGCTCTGCGTCTGGAAGACCTGCGGATTCCTGTTGCTTACCTGAAGACCTTCCAAGGGCCTCCCCACGGCATCCAAGTAGAGCGCGACAAGCTGAACAAGTATGGCCGTCCCCTGCTGGGCTGTACGATTAAGCCCAAACTGGGTCTGTCTGCGAAAAACTACGGTCGCGCCGTCTATGAGTGCTTGCGCGGCGGTTTGGACTTCACCAAGGACGACGAAAACATCAACTCCCAGCCGTTCCAGCGCTGGCGCGACCGCTTCCTGTTCGTCGCGGACGCAATCAAGAAGGCGCAAGCGGAAACGGGCGAAATCAAGGGCCACTACCTGAACGTCACCTCGCCCACCTGCGAAGAAATGATGAAGCGGGCTGAGTTCGCCAAAGAACTCGAAATGCCGATCATCATGCACGACTACCTGACTGCCGGCTTCACCGCCAATACGACTTTGGCCAAGTGGTGCCGCGACAACGGTCTGCTGCTGCACATCCACCGCGCTATGCACGCTGTGATCGACCGGCAGAAGAACCACGGGATTCACTTCCGCGTATTGGCCAAGACCCTGCGCATGTCCGGTGGCGACCACATCCACACCGGCACTGTGGTGGGCAAGCTGGAAGGCGAACGCGGCATCACGATGGGCTTTGTGGACCTGCTGCGCGAAAACTATGTCGAGCAAGACAAGTCTCGCGGTATCTACTTCACCCAAGACTGGGCCTCTATGCCTGGGGTGATGGCCGTCGCTTCCGGCGGTATCCACGTCTGGCACATGCCGGCACTGGTGGAAATCTTCGGCGATGACTCCGTGCTGCAATTCGGCGGCGGCACCCTGGGCCACCCCTGGGGCAACGCTCCCGGCGCAACCGCCAACCGCGTGGCGCTGGAAGCCTGCATCCAAGCCCGCAACGAAGGCCGCAACCTGGCCCGCGAAGGCAACGACGTGATCCGTGAAGCCTGCAAGTGGTCGCCTGAACTGGCTGCAGCTTGCGAACTGTGGAAGGAAATCAAGTTCGAGTTCGAGGCGATGGATACCGTCTGATCTTGACTTTGAGAGTGCCCAGTGCTGGGTGCTGAGGGAAAAATGTCTCTCAGAACTCAGGACTGGGGATTCCAGACGGGTGATAGCTGCAGTCAGGGACAGGACAGCTCTGGCGCTCTGCTGAAAATGGCCATCTTTGGCAATCTTTGGCAAAATACTGCGGACATGTCTGAAGTATCCCGAAAGCTTTTGGGCTCTGGCCTGGAAATGCCTGGGGAGAATGGGTAGAGTGTTGTACCTAGTAAAGGATGTAACAGTCCTTTAGGAAGAATTTTGCTAGAAGACAAACACCTATATCAAAACTCACGACAGCATGGACCTAAAACAAATTGCCAAAGAGACAGCCAAGGTGCTGGCGAGTTACCTGACGTATCAAGCGGTGCGAACCGTTATGGCTCAGCTGAGCGAGACGAATCCGCCCTTGGCGATCTGGCTGAATGGTTTTTCTTCCACGGGAAAGATCCAGGACGGAGAGGAGTACCTGCGGGAGCTGCTGCAGGTGGAACAAGACCTGGCCTTCCGGATCATGACCGTGCGGGAGCACCTCGTCGAGGAAGTGGCCAACTCTTTGCCAGATTTGGTTCGCACCGGCATCCGTGAGGCGAATATGGAATATCGCCGGCAGCATCTGGAGCGCATGACGCACGCCAGCTTACCTGACTCTGCTAGCCATCCCGAACTTGAAATTAGCTCTGAGCCTAATTTGGACAATCGTTCCAGTTAGGTGCCAGTGGGCATTCAGCCGGTGGGGAATGGGTGAGGTAAACCCCCAAATCCCCCAATCTGGGCGTCCCAAATCCGCAAAAATTACCGTAGATTCCAGCAACAGACGAAGGAAGCAACAATGAAAACCCTACCCAAAGAGCGCCGTTACGAAACCCTTTCTTATCTGCCCCCCCTGACGGACGCGCAGATCAGCAAGCAGATCCAGTACGTTTTGGATAAGGGTTATTTTCCGGCAGTGGAGTTCAACGAAAACTCCGATCCCACCCTGTTCTACTGGACAATGTGGAAGCTGCCCCTGTTCAGCGCCCGCAGCCCCCAAGAAGTCCTCAGTGAAGTGCAGCAGTGCCGGTCTGAGTACCCGAATTGCTACATCCGCGTGGTGGCTTTTGACAACGTGAAGCAGTGCCAAGTTCTCAGCTTCATCGTCCACAAGCCAGCCGGTGTCCGTTAGTAGATTTGCCGTAGCACATTTCTGCTGAAATGTCAAGTAGGGCCTATTAAATAGGCCCTATTTTGTTTTTGGGTATGGGGCATTAACTTTTAGGCCCGAAAATTATTTTCCGCCGGCTTTCAATCCCAACCCAAAATCCGGGCATCCTAAATTCAAACACTGGTATTAAAACTCAAGTTGCTGCTTACAAGTTAGTCAGGTGAGCTCCCCCCCCAATGCCGGGGTGTGGCGGGATGCGCCCCTACAAAAGCGGGGGACATTATCTTTCGAGTGCGGATAAGAAACCCGGTTTCTTAAAGAAACCGGGTTTCTCAAGACTTATAGGTAGCAACTTGGGTTATTAAAGGAACTATGTTAATGTTGCTGTTCTACGTTGGCAATGATTTGTACGCCATTGAGAGTTCGCGTGTTGTTGAGGTAATTCCGCGCGTTCCGCTGAGGAAAATTCATCATGTACCGGAGTATGTAGCGGGTTTATTTAATTATCGGGGCGCGATCGTGCCGGTTATCGATCTGTGCTATTTGATTCGGGGGACACCCAGCCGGTTCTGCCTGAGTACGCGGATTATTATGGTGAGATGCCCTCTGAAGAATAACACGCTGCAATACCTCGGCTTAATCGCCGAAAGGATCACAGAAACCTTTAACGCGCCAGAAAAAGACTTTGTAGACTCCGGGATTCGAGTTAAAGAAGCCCCTTACTTGGGTGGAATAAAGATAGATGAGAAAGGGATAATTCAGCGCATTCAGCTAGAGGAGCTATTTTCTGACGCCAAACATACCTACCTGCTGGCGGCGGGAGAAAACTATGCCAGCGATCTTGGCACTAATTTAGAGGATACTGGGCCCAACAATATGCACTGATGCTAAGATTATATGTGGGATAAATTTCTAGGTTTATAAAAGGAGAAATAGGAGAGATTTATGCTAAAGAACATGAGTTTACAGACGCGGCTGACCGGCGCGTTTCTGTTCATTGGTTTAATTGTGTTAGTTGTGGCTTTAGTGGGTTGGAGTGTGAATGCCAGCCTGAGCCAAGCCCTAAACACGCTCAGCACAAATAGTCTGCCCAGTGTAATAAGTTTGTGGAGGATTAATGAAGGACAAACCCAAATTGAATCCTCAGAACGAGCTTTACTAAACGTTGAACTCAGCCAAGCTGAAAGAAATGCTGAAAGCGACCGAATAAAAAACGCTTGGCAGCAGATTGATAGCGGATTTCAACAGTACGACGATTCCCAAAAAACTGATGAAGAGAAGAGACTGTACGAACAGCTAAAGACGGCCTGGAATCAGTGGAAACAAAATCATGAAAGATTCATGCTAGCGAATCAACAATTCGAGAGCTTGGGGATTCTCAACCCAGCGGCAAAGGAACTTGAACTGCTGCGTCAAGGCAGAGACAACTCTCCTGAAATGGCAGCCGTCAAAAGAGCCCGTGCTGTTTTGGATCAGCTCCACCAGCAAGCCCAAAATAATCGTCCCTCCTTTGAGGCGGCAACGAAATACCTGCTCGAAGATATAAAGCTCAACGAAGATTTTGGTATGGATACTGCTAAAGCCGCTCAAAAAAATTCGGCTCGCGGCACATTCTGGCTGATTGTCGCTTTACTGATTGGCCCTATCACAGCCGTAATTTTTGGATTTTACTTCAGCAA
The DNA here is from genome assembly GCA_025454445.1 of Oscillatoria sp. Prado101. Lineage (GTDB taxonomy): Bacteria > Cyanobacteriota > Cyanobacteriia > Cyanobacteriales > Oscillatoriaceae > Oscillatoria. The sequence goes on from JALOOK010000188.1 coordinate 9,766, forward strand.
ATCTATAACCGCCAAGGTGGCGAATTTGGTGAATCTTTCTGGCAAAATATCCAGCAGCAAAAATTTGACGGCGAGGAACGTGCTGTCATCGGAAGAGCAGCTAGACGAAATCGGCCAATTGCAAACCGCATTTTACAACCTAGCCGACCAGATCAGTGAGGTGGTAGAGGTGGCCCAAAAAATCTCCAGTGGCGATTTGACGGCGCAGATTCAGGCGTCCAACCGGTCAGACGAAATCGGCAAATTGCAAACAGCCTTTGCCACGATGAACAAGAACTTGAATGCCTTGATTCGGCGCATTCAGAAGTCTGGCGTGCAAATTACCACATCTTCGACTCAAATTGCTGCCTCGGGCAAAGAACTGGAAGCCACAGCGACAGAACAGCTAGCTTCCAGCAATGAAGTCACAGCAACCGCTCAGGAAATTGCCCGCACCTCGCAAAAGTTAGTGAAAATGATGGAGCAAGTCGCCAGCATGACTCAGAACACCGCAGCGGGAGCCAGCAACAGCCGAGACGAACTGGAGGAAATGGAAAACACGATGCGCCAGCTAACAGAAGCGACCAACTCTATCACCTCGAAACTGGGAGTGATGAATAAAAAAGCCGCCAACATTAATAATGTGGTGGTGACGATTACCAAAGTTGCGGATCAAACCAGTATCCTGTCGCTGAATGCGGCGATTGAAGCGGAAAAGGCTGGAGAGTACGGTGCCGGCTTTGCGGTGGTGGCGCGAGAGATTCGGCGGCTGGCCAACCAGACTGCAGTGGCGACGCTGGAAATTGAGCAAATTGTCAAAGACATGCAATCGGCGGTGTCGGTGGGGGTGATGGAAATGGATAAATTCAACAAATCGGTGACGGATAGTGTGGAGCGGGTGAGCAAGATTAGCCATCAAATTGGTAAAGTTATCAATCAAGTGCAAAGTTTGCCCCCTCAGTTTGAGCAGGTGGGTCAAAGTATGGAGGATCAAGCTCAGGCGGCGCAGCAAATCAGCGAAGCAATGGAGCAATTAACTGAGGCTTCGCAGCAAACAGTGGATGCCTTGCGGGAAACTAATAGCGCCTTGGTGCAGTTGGACGATGCCGCCCGCTCGTTGCGGGAAGAAATTTCTAAATTTAAGGTGCAAAATTAGGTTGAAAACGAGGCAGAGCCTCTGGTAGGGCGTTCCCAGGCTCCCGCCTGGGAACGAGGGAATTGGGCTAAAGCCCAACTACGAACCTTTTGGGCTGAAGCCCAACTACGAACCTTTTGGGCTGAAGCCCAACTACGAACCTTTTGGGCTAAAGCCCAACTACGAACCTTTTGGGCTAAAGCCCAACTACGAACCT
>JALOOK010000189.1 GCA_025454445.1 Oscillatoria sp. Prado101
GTTTGTCAAGCATTTTCGGGAAAATTTTTGAAAATTTTTTCACTAATCCTGAATCGCCCATCTGGCAAGGGTTTGCTCTAGATTGGTAGAGAGCGTGACTAGAGCGTCAGGAGAAAATTTTGTGATGGCCATCGCTGTTTTGCCCCCGTGGGTGATCTTAGACCCGCTCTTGCAGACCTGGTTGCTGGAGGACATTGGCCGGGGAGACCGCACCACTCAGAGTTTATTTACAGCAGTTGTCCCAGATGGGGGCGGCGAGTGGGTTGTCAAAGAACCCGGAGTGATTGCCGGCTTGCCGGTGGCCCGTCGGGTATTCCAGCTCCTGAATGGCCAAGTGAACTTTGAGGCCGCCGCTGCCGATGGCGAATCGTGCAACCCGGGGCAGATAGTCGCTCGCTTTGATGGCCCACTGGACGCCCTGCTGGCAGGAGAGCGAGTCGCCTTAAACCTGGCCATGCGTCTCAGCGGCATCGCCACCATGACGCGCAAATATATAGAGAAAATTGCCGACCTGCCGGTGCAGCTGGTGGACACCCGCAAAACCACACCCGGTTTGAGACTCCTAGAGAAGTACGCCACTCAAGTGGGAGGGGCCAGGAACCACCGCATGGGCCTGGATGACGCAGTGATGATCAAGGACAACCACATTGCCGCCGCCGGCGGCATTGGGCCGGCAATCGCCCAGATTCGGGAACGCATTCCCTACCCCCTGACGATAGAAGTCGAAACCGAAACACTGGCCCAAGTCGAAGAAGCCCTGCACCACGGAGCGGACATCATCATGCTGGACAATATGTCACTTGACCTGATGGCCCAAGCAGTGCGGCTGATTCGCGCTTCACAGCCCAGGGTCAAAATTGAAGCGTCTGGCAACATCACCCTGGAAACCATCCGCGCCGTGGCCCAAACCGGCGTAGACTACATTTCCAGCAGCGCCCCGATTACTCGCTCCACTTGGCTGGATTTGAGTATGAAAATAAAAAGCTAGCTGAGCGGACAGCATTCAGCGTCAGAGCGCCGGGAAGTCAGAACCCCGGTTTCTTAAAGAAACCGGGGTTCTTCGCCTCGTTCCCAGGTAGATCCTGGGAACGCCGCTCGCTTTGGGTCTGACTTGAAAAAGGTTTGTAGTTGGGCTGCACGCCCTACCGGAAAAGCCTGCTGCCGGCCAAGTTTTCTTATGTGGCGGTGTGCGCCGTTCCGAACAGACTGCCTCCTTTCTCCAATCAGCAGATTAAAAGGGTAACAGCTTACTAAGGCTTAATCGTCTCCACCGCCGCTGTCACCTTAGTCACCACTTCCGGAGGCAAAGGCACATATCCCAGCTGATCGCTAAACTTTTGTCCGTCAGCCAGCCCCCATTTGAGAACATCTTTCAAAGCTTTGGCTTTGTCAGCACTTTCATACTGCTTATAAGCCATTATCCAGGTATAGCTGACAATTGGGTAGGAACTCTCTCCCTCTGGATCGTCAATGAATTTCACCAAATTTTCCGGCAGTTCAACAGCAGCGAGTGTCTTAGCAGCAGCCTCAGCACTCGGCTCAACATACTTACCGGCTTTATTTTCCAACGCCGCCATCTTCAGGTTTTGCTGCTTGGCGTAGCCATACTCAACGTAACCAAGCGCCCCTTCAGTTTGCAAGATTTGCGCTGTGACGCCCTCGTTACCCTTAGCGCCAACAAATCCCTGCGGCCATTCCACAGTTTTCCCCTCTCCCGGACCGGCTTTCCATTCCGGGCTGACCGCACTCAAGTGCTTCGTGAACACAGCAGTTGTCCCGCTGCCATCAGAACGGTGCACAACAGTAATCGGTTTATCTGGCAACGTCAAGCCCGGATTGATTTCAGCAATTTTAGGGTCATTCCACTTAGTGATTTTCCCTAATAAAATCTCAGCATAAATTTGCCGCGACAGCTTAATTGCACTTGTAACTTCAGGCAAATTGTAGGCAATAACAATACTGCCGGCAGTCATTGGCAGCAGCACCACCCCCTTGGCAACCTGTTTAATCTCATCCTCCTTCATGGCAACGTCGCTGGCTCCGAAGTCAACCGTTCCACTCACGAACTGTTTCACCCCAGCGCCACTACCAACAGACTGATAGTTGATTTGCGTCTTGGCATTGATCTTGCTGTACTCAGCGAACCAGCGCTGATACAAAGGAGCGGGAAAACTCGCACCGGCACCAGTGAGGGTGACACTCGCACCTGCCGCCACTGGAGTCGGAGAGCTGCCGGTTCCTGTAGTGCTTGAGGGAGTTTGGGTTTGGGGACCGCAACCGGCCACACTTACAGAAAACGCAATCAGCGGTAAAAGCAGAGCCTTTCGCATCGTACTAATTTGAAAAATCATAGCACCCTCGTTCACAAAACTCTAGAAGAAAGGAATTGAAAATAAGGTAGATACCCTTCCAGGCACCGGGAAGGCGGCGTCGCACAGTGGGGAACCCCTCACCATAGGCTCTGACTTGAAAAGGTTTGTAGTAGGGCTAAAGCCCTACTGGCTCGTCCCATCCCCAGAGCAAGTTTTCATTGGTGGCGGTGTGCGGAGCAAGGGAAGCGACTGCCTCCTAGAACGCCGGCGCAAATTCAATGCGCGACAGCTTAAAACAGCCTCAAGGTGGAGGCGGTATCACAAGCAATGTCCCTGGGAAACAGAGAATTTTTAGAAAGCGCATCGGCCCTGAAGGTGAAGATATCATTAGAGACAGGTTCACGAGAGACAGGTTCACGAGGAATCTCTTCAGCTTCACAATAATATTGCTCAAACCGGCCCCACTCAAACACGGGTTTCAAGTCAGGCCGGTCAAACTCAACGCCTAACCAGGTGATTTCAGAAACCCGGTTTCGTAGGAGTTACCCGGTTTCGTAGGAGTTACCCGGTTTTTTGGATTTGTCTCCTACTTAATTCTGCAACCCCTCACACGAAAGGCACCTAGAATGTAAAGGTGGTGCGGATCGTTCCCACATAGTCGGTTTCGTTGCTTTCGCTGTGTTCTGGATTGAGAATGACAAACAAGCCAGGAGTGATCGCAATATTGTCGGTAACCTGGTAGCGATAGAAAGCCTCCAGATGCCAGGAAGTATCCTTGTTTTCACGAGTGGTTACGTTATTATCGGTAACTTTAGGCGGCATGCCAACCATCAAACCGAGCAAATTACCTTCTTTGCCCAAATCCTGGAAACCAGCCGTCACAGCCCAGTTCCAGATGGTAGCGTCGTTATTACTGCCAGAAACTTCCTCTTGCGCCCGCGTGTAACCGGCCCAACCCGAAAGGGTAAATCGAGAGCTAGCACGCAAGGTGGCTTGCAAACCGTAGTGATTGGCTGAAGTAGGTGTGCCACCAAAAGGATTGTCTGCAAAGCTACTGCCTGTGCTTGCCGATACGCCCCGCCCATTACGATAGTATGAGTTCACGTAGGTAAAACCCAGAGCAAATCGGTCGCTAGGGCGGAAGGTGAGCTGACCGAGGGCAGCATAGGAACCCCTGAAAAACCCTCCTTCAGTGGGTAAAGAGGATGCGGGGTTGTTGCCGTTAGGGGCTTGATACCCTAAAGATATCCCCAATGCCTTGCTAAAGTTGTAGTTGAGGGTAACACCTTGTCCTCCCCCCTGCCGGTAGATGGGATTGAATCGCCCAAAGCGGGAAATAGATCCAAGACCACTACTTTCAAACAAAGGGTTAAAAACATACACATTATCATTGTATTCAGCCTCATTGGCGTCAACGATAACTGTGGCCTTACTGCTCAGGGGGAAACGATAGAACAGCTTGTGTAGCCGAAATTCGCTGTTAGTATTGGCGTCAAACGACAAGCGATCCATGTTAGTCCCACCCAGGTCAGAGGAACCCAAGTTGGCAGTGTTGGCAGCTTGCAGGCGGGTTCGCAGCAAGTCTTTCCCCGTAAAGCTGGTATCGAAATTCAACCGCGCCCGATAAGTCAAATGGGGTACGACACTTCCTCCGCCGGTTCCGATAATGTCACTGCCGGCAACTATCACCTCACCTTTCAGTTTCGTAGTCGTGGAGAACTGATTGGCTTCCAGTTCAGCTGTACGCGCTTCCAAAACGTCGGTGCGACCGCGAAGGGTGGCCAGCTCTGCCTGAAACTCCTCTAGCAGGCGCTGCACTGCTGCTAAATCCGCTTTAGCGATCAGCTGTGAAGTATCGATACCGGGCCCGATCAGCTGAACGATCCGTTCCAAACAGGCGTTCAAACCGGCAGCAAACTCGTAGCGGGTCATGGCTCGGTTGCCCCGGAACGTCCCGTCCGGATACCCCGCAATACAGCCGTAGCGCTCGACCAAGTTCTGCAGGGCTTGGAAGGCCCAGTCCGTGGGCTGCACATCCGACAGCTGGGACACCGAAGTCACCTGGCCCATTGGGTCAGCCTCCCCGGCAGATTCCCCGGCTGTTTCCAGAGAGCTCACCGAAGGTTCAACCGGCACAGCGGTTTCCGCCGTCACTGTCTCACCGGCAGGCAATTGCCCACTCAAGGTACTGCCGGCACTCACCTCAGACTGAGGGAGGTTGGCAGCTTGCGCCAGAGGGCTGGCTTGCGGTGCCGGTTGGACAGAGGTTGAGAGATCGCTGACCGCAGCCCCTTGGGCTTCCTGCAGGGGGGGTTCAGCCGCTGTCAGTCCAGATGCCAGTGTGGCCACAGCTGGCATTTCAGCCACTGTCCCACTACCGGCACTCTCCGGGGTGGGTTTCACTTCCTCAGGCTGAGCCAATGCCGCAACTGCCACCTGAGCGGTAGCTGACAGCGGAGATTGGTCAGCCATTTCTACAGCGCTGCCGGTTAGGCCAGCAGCTGTCCCTATTTGCTCCGCCTCTGGGCTGACTCCAGGAGCCTCTATGGCCAGAGCGCTGTTGGCCAAGACCAAGGTCGCGCCCAGCACGGCTGGACTGTGCTGTAGAGCGGCCCTAAAAATCTTTAGCATCCTTGTTTCCTCACACCTAGCTAAGATTCCGAATCGCTGAGCTGCTTGTCTTTCTGACAACGCCCAGACAACAACGCTGATTTTATCAGGAATCTCAGTACCTCACTCTTACATTTGCAGTCTCCCTCTGACTTTGAGTGCCAGGATAACTTAAACAAATCTCAGGCAATGCGCATTTTAGAATGGGATACATCAGAAATACTAATTGTATTACCTTAAGACTGGGTAAAGTTTTTCTAATCACAAAGTTAAACTTCCCCCCAGCCCCAGAGGCGATAAATCCCAAGCTGGACAAAGGTTGGGGCGCTTAGGTCTGTACCGCGTTAAACTGCATGCCTCTTAAGACAGCCCAAAGTTGTCGGCACTCCCAGGCCATCTGCCGTTTCCGAGAATCTGGGACAGTAACTCGGAAATGGGCTGCCTCTCACTCCCCCTCCCCGCGCTTCGGGGAGGGGGTTGGGGGGTGGGGTTCTTCATCCGGCGTTCGGGGGCAACGCTCCTTTTGTCTCCCTTCCCCCACCGGCATCCCACCACCCACCGGCACAACTCAGGCCAATGCCCCATGCCCAATGTCCCATGCCCAATGCCCCATGCCCAATGTCCCATGCCCTGTCAATTACGTTTCTCCCAAATAAGCCTTGCGAACGGTTTCGTTCGACTCCAGCTCACTAGCAGTCCCTTCCACCACAACTTGACCCGTTTGCAGCACATAGCCGCGATCAGCCACCTTCAAAGCCATGTGAGCATTCTGCTCCACCAGGAGAATCGTTGTCCCCTGAGCGTTAATGTCCCGAATAATCGAAAAAATCTGGCTCACCAGCAGGGGCGCTAAACCCATACTAGGCTCATCTAATAGGAGCAAGCGGGGTCTGGCCATCAAAGCCCGACCGATAGCCAGCATTTGCTGTTCGCCACCACTGAGAGTCCCCCCTTTTTGATTGATCCGCTCTCTCAACCGGGGGAAAAGATGCAAAACTTTCTCCTTATCTAACTTAATGCCAAGAGAATCCCGACGAGAAAAAGCGCCCATCTCCAGATTTTCAAGCACCGTCATTCTAGGAAATATCAGGCGACCTTCAGGACTTTGGGAGATACCGGCTTTGACGATTTGTTTCGGAGAGAGCGACTGCAGAGATGTGCCCTCAAACAGAATTGTCCCCTGGCGAGGTCGCAACAGCCCCTGGATGGTGCGGAGAGTGGTAGTTTTACCCGCGCCGTTACTGCCAATTAAGGTAACAATTTCTCCCTTTTCAATTCGCAGATAAACTCCTTTTAGAGCCTGAATATTTCCGTAATATGTGTGAATATCTTTGACTTCAAGCATATCTCTTCATTTTCACTGGTATGGGTTCATTATAACTCGTTCCCAGGCAGGAGCCTGGGAACGCATATCAGGAGGCGACCGCCTCCTTTGTGTTAAAAAGACTCCGCACAGTCGGCAGAGCCGACAAAACGGCATTCCCAGGTAGAACCTGGGAACGAGAACAACGAGAACCGGGGAACTAGAAACTAGAAACCGGGGAAAAAGACTCCGCACAGTCGGCAGAGCCGACAAAATGGCATTCCCAGGTAGAACCTGGGAACGAGAACAACGAAAAGACTCCGCACAGTCGGCAGAGCCGACAAAATGGCATTCCCAGGTAGAACCTGGGAACGAGAATATGCCCATTACCCATTACCCATTCTCCTCTTCTTTCCCCAGATATGCCTCAATCACGCGGGGATCGGCGCGAACCTCAGCGGGAGTTCCCTCAGCAATTTTAGCTCCGTACTCCATCACGCTCACGCGGTCGGAAATTCCCATCACCACCTGCATATCGTGTTCGATAAGCATTATGCTCAAATCGAGTTCATCGCGCAGGCGGTAAATAAATCGAGTTAAGTCAGCCGTTTCGTTAGGATTCATTCCCGCCGTTGGCTCGTCCAACAACAGGATTTTAGGCTCACTCGCCAGCGCCCGCGCAATTTCCAGCCGGCGCTGGTCTCCATAAGAGAGGTTTTTTGCCAGTTCCGCCGCTTTGGAAGAACCCAAACCCACAAAATCGAGGAGACTGAGCGCTTTTTCCTTGGCTGTGCGCTCCTCCTGAACGGCAGCGGGCGGACGGAATAAAGCTCCAAATAAACCTGTCTTCAGCCGGCTGTGCCTGCCCACCAAAACATTTTGCAGCACAGTCATGTTATGGAACAAGCGGATATTCTGAAACGTGCGAGCAATTCCCAAGCTTGTCAGCTTGTGAGGGGGCGAGCCGGTAATCTCTCTGCCCTCCAGCAACAACTGACCGGCAGTGGGGGCATAAATGCCGGTGAGCATATTGAAAAATGTGGTCTTGCCAGCTCCGTTAGGGCCAATCACGCTGGCGATCGTATTTTTTCCCAGGCTAAAATCGACCCGATTGACTGCAGTCAGCCCCCCGAATCGCATGGTAAGTTCTCGCGCTTCTAACAGTGGCATTACCGGCTCCTCGCGTCAGCTAAAAACTCTTTACTCTCCTCCTCAGTCTCGTGCATTTCGGCTTTGTGCAGCGTATCAGGCACCAGACCTTCCGGGCGCACCAGCATCATTATGACTAATGTCAAGCCAAAAAGAAACAGGCGCATCTGGAGCGGATCGAGACTCGTCGCCACAAAGTCTCGCAGTCCTGGATCGCTAATCACCGGCAACACAGATGTATTTAGCCAACTCTTGATGACTTGCGCCAGTTGAGGCAGATACAGCCGGTCTGCAGCCATAATAATAATAGCACCCAGTATCACCCCAGTCAAATTGCCCAGCCCGCCCAAAATCACCATGCACAAGATGATCACAGAAATCGAAAAATCGAATACACTGGGAAATATAGCGCTGATATAAGCGGCGTAGAAAGCGCCGGCAAATCCCGAGAAAGTTGCGCCCATCGCAAAAGCTAGCAATTTGCTGTTGACCAGGTTTATTCCCATCGCGCTTGCCGCTAGCTCATCTTCGCGGATAGCTGTCCAAGAACGCCCCAAGCGGGAATCGCGCAGGCGCACGATCGCAAAGTAGGCAAATACCACCAGGAACAGGATTAAATAATACCAGGGAAAATAGTTGGAGGATTCAAAAGTGCCAATTAAGGGGAGGGTTGGGCGATTGATGGGGTCAGGAACAATTTGCCCAAAACCGAGGGTGACAATTGCCAGGTAATCCCCGCGCAACCGCAAAGTGGGTGTTCCCAAAATCAAACCGGCAATCGCCGCCACCACTGCAGCCACCGGCAGCGCCAGCCAGAAGTTCCAATCCAGGTCAAGTTGGGGAGAGGCTAAAAATCCAGTGGTATAAGCGCCAATGGCAAAAAAGGCGACGTAGCCCAAATCCAGCAAGCCGGCAAAGCCTACAGTAATATTCAGTCCCAGGGCTAGCATCACAAAGATTAAAATTTGGATCGCCGTATCTATCCAGTTAGTCTGACCGATTCGATCGGCAAAGGGAAAAAATACCAGAACGAAAGCCAGCGTCACCAGGGTTGCCTGTTGCTTTGCAGGAGCCGGTATCCCCTGCAAGGCTCCCATCACTCCACCTGCTAGAGTGGCAATTGCCAGCGCCGCTACTATTTCGACAGTCCCTGTAGCCGGCAGTCCTAAAAGAGGTGCGAGCTGCTGCTGAATTGCGCTTCCCAGCAGCAGCCAAAGCCCCACAATCAATCCCGCACCGGCACCGGCTCCCAACCCTACTGTTGGGCTGATAATTCTCTGACGTTGAGCCTGCATGAAGGCAGCCGCCGTACCCAGCAGCCAGCCAATAACCGCACCGCTCCACCCCCCAAACAGGAATGCCGTTAAAGCGGCTAGCGCTCCTAAAATCCAATTTGCAGTGACAGCCTTGATTACCTGATTTGCCATATTTGTTCTCCGCTCAGCAGTCAGCAGTCAGCAGTCAGCTGCCACAAACAGCCGGCAACTGACTGCTGAAAAAATCTCAAACCTTTTCCTGAACATTTTCGCCCAGCAAGCCGCCCGGTTTGAAGGCTAAAATCACCACCAAAACTGCGAACACCCAAGCATTCGTCCAGCGGCTCGACAGGTACTGGTCACTCAAAGCAGACAGCAATCCAATCGACAAACCCCCCAGCATTGCGCCGAAAATGTTGCCAATCCCTCCCAGCACCGCTGCGGTGAACGCCCGCAAGCCCGCCGTGAAGCCCATTGTGAACACAATCGTGTTGTTGTACAGCCCCACCAGCAGCCCAGCAGCCCCCGCCAGCGCCCCGCCCAGAAAAAAAGTCAGGGCAATAATCCAATCCACATCAATGCCCATGATCAGAGCTGCGTCCCGGTTTTGAGCAGTCGCTCGCATCGCCTTTCCCAGACGGGTGTTCTGCACAAACAGCTGCAGTCCCACCATCAAACCAAGGGCAACAACCAGCACAATCAAATCTTTCGTTGTGAACGAAATATTGCTCTCAATTCCCATCGCTTTGAGAATCTCAATCCGGGGCAATAAGTCAGGAAAGCTCTTTGGCGCAGCTGCGTTTCCTCCCATGATGGGAATAAAAGATTTCAGCCCTCCCCAAAACAGACCGGCATTCTGGAAAATAAAAGAAACTCCAATGGCTGAGATCAGCGGTGCCAACCGGGGGGCGTTGCGCAAAGGCCGGTAGGCGTATCTTTCTGTGACAACATTTAATCCAGCGCAAAGACCGGCAGATATCACCAAAGCTATTAACATAGCTGGAATGCTAGCGCTCAGGGGAGCACCGTCTCCGACCCCAAACGCACCGATTGCTGTCAGGGAAGCAAACGCCCCCAACATGTACAAATCCCCGTGAGCGAAATTGATCAGCTCAATAATGCCATAAACCAAAGTATAGCCCAGAGCAATAATAGCAATCACCGCACCGTTGACCAGACCAACCAAGATTTGTTGAATCAGGACTTCCGGGTTGCTGACAATCTCCCCTGCAATGCGGGGCAAGTCCAACCCGGCAATCGGGCCTAACAGCAAGACCAGGTAAATGAAAGCCAGGTACACAAGTGGCTTGTGCCATTGTTTCATAGGGATTTGCCTCTAAACAGCAGAGTGCGTTTTCTCGGTGTCGGACAGTCCTCACCGGCAGCATGTTGGCCACCAGCGGTGAAAATGTTTGAAAATGGTTTGCCAGGGCGGGATTTCTTTCTATATCTGTGGCAGACCAGATAGGAAATGTAAATCATTTGATTTGCACTATAGGTTGCTAGATTTTCATTCCCATGATCCCACTATAAAGATACTTTTTAGTATCCGCCTCATTACCACAACAAGCAGATTAAAAGCATAACAGCTTATTGACTTGCCCCGCCCCAGGGCAGAGTCCTGACTCCAAGTCGGGCAGGTGTGGCGACGGCACCTGGGAACTGTATTTTCAAGCCCTGCGCCGATGCCCCACTGAACACAGCGAAAGCCTGAAAATCCCGCGCCCACTGCCGGCTGTCCACTGCCCGTCTCGGCTAGAGGAACCCCGCCCCTGGAATTTGGCAATGGGTCAATCCTACATCAATCTGCCTTGAGCAGACTCACAAACTGAAATTTCCCATCCTTGACCTGATTCCCGGACAGGGTGGTGAGGGTGGTGTCGCCATTGGCGTCAAAGCTCCAAGTGCCGAGCACTCCGGGAAAGTCTTTCGTGGCCAATACGGCGTCGCGGATGGCGGCGCGGTCATTTTTGCAGACTTTGCTGATCGCATCAACTACCACTTTGCCAGCTTCGTAGCCATAAGCGGCGTAGGCTTCCGGTTCGGCGTTATATTTGGCCTTGTAGCTTTCATACCAGGCTTTGCCGGCACCGGTTAGCTCTTTACCGGGGACTCCCCCGAAGGTGGCGTAAACCCCTTCGGCATCTTTGCCCGCCGCATCTATCAGGGCTTGCTCGAAAATGCCGTCAGGCCCCATAAAATTGACTTTATCGGGCGTCATCCCCACATTTCGCATGTCCTTGATCAGCTGCCCAGCATTGGTCTGGGTGGTGCCGCCAAAGTAGATCAGGTCTGGGTTGAGGGCTTTGATTTTGGTCATCAAAGCTTTATAGCAATCCCTTTGCCATACAGCTCTTGATCGTCGAGGATATAAACCCGTTTCACACCCTGGGAGTTGGCCCATTTGGCCGCCGCTGACCCTTGCAGGTCATCTGTAGGGACGATGCGGGTGTAGTTGCGCTTGCCATTGGGGTAGTACACGTCAGGCTCTTTGCCCTCACCTTTGCCCGGTTTGGTCAGTCCTGGATAGGTGTTGGCGGGGCTGACCATCACCAAGTTGTCTCGGTTGAGGATAGGAATCGATAGCTTGGCTGCGCCAGAGTTGAAGTGGCCAATCACGGCAACGACTGATTTGTCGGCAACGGCTTTGTTGGCGTTTTGCGTCACCTGCGCCGGGTCCCATTTACCGGCAGCTGCAGTGGCGTCGTCATATTTTTCATATTGGATCTTGAGCTGGCCATCGCAGACGGTTGACTTTGTTTCGTCGAGGGCTTGCTGGATTCCGTTGACAATCGATTGGCTCTGGCCCAGGGCGCTGCCTGTCATGGGCAGGCTGGAAATAATCTTGACTGTGTTCCCAGAAGGTGCTGCGCCGGTTCCGGCACTATTGGGGCCAGCATCTGGCTTTGCCCCACACCCGGCCAGCGCTGAGGCCGCCAACACTGATAAGACTAATTTACTTAACCGCACATAGGGGAGACTCATTCTTGATCGTCCGCCGGACTCCTGTGTAAAGTTCATCTGTTCGTTCTTCTTTGGGTGTTTTTGTACTGACATGTTCTTCTTTAGGGATGACTTGTACTTTTGTCGTTGGGGAAATGCGCCTCTCTGGTTTATAATAGTATAAATTGCCTGACTGCCTGTCCGGAAGCATGCGATACTTGCCCGGTCGCCGGTGCTGCTTAAATCTTTCCGTGACTTGTTGTCTGCCTGTATGTCAAGGGCTTGGCAACCTATTTTTAGCTGTATCAAGGGAGCTTCAACCTTTGGTAAATCTGCTGTTTCGTTGCCTGGATCGCTTCGCGTAAAGCACCCTGCTGCTGCGGATATTACCTGTAGCAATGGCTCTCTAGCCCTGAATTTGTGTGAGCCTTGACGCTTCAGCAATTCGAGCAGGCGAACAATAACTGTCAGACAAAAAGCTAAACAAATCAGAATATCAATCTTCGGGTTTTTTTTGCGTAAAGATAAGCAAAATGATACGGGTAAGCCATCGCAATACAAGAACTTAACCTGAGGAGTTGGGCAGGTAAGTTACAGCTAATGCCAGCAGTTGCGCTGCGGGGTGGGGGAAAAAGTTGTCCCGCGACCTTTGAGCCGGTAAGGCGATGGGGGTGGCCGTTCACGGTGCCGGCCAGGCGGTCAACTTCCCCGGAAGGCGCATGTAGCTCCCTCGGATGGCTGCCTCAAAGATTGTCAGTCAGAGGAAACGGCAGTTTGATGCCGGTTTGGGGAGGATTTTGAGTTTTGAATTGTGAATTTTAAATTCAAAACTCTTTTTTGGCAACTGAAATGGCAACTCAAAACTCTTCACCGGCATGGTAGGAGCTGCGGACGAGGGGGCCAGACCGGACGTGAGAAAAGCCCATCTCTCGGGCGATTGCGCCGAGGCGGTCAAATTCTTCGGGCGTCCAGTATTTTCGCACCGGCAGGTGTTCCAGTGCGGGGCGCATGTACTGCCCGAGGGTGAGCCGGTCGCAACCCGCCGCCCGCAAATCTGCCATCGCCTCAACAATCTCAGCTTCGGTTTCACCGTGTCCCAGCATCAATCCGGATTTTGTCGGGATGCGGGAATCAATTTCTTTGACGAACCGGAGGACATCCAGGCTGCGCTCGTACTTGGCTCCCCGCCGCACTGTACCTTGCAGGCGTCTGACTGTTTCTATATTGTGGTTGTAACAGGCGGGGAGGGCCCTGACTACTGTCTCAATGCGCTGGCGCTGCTGCTGTGCCGGTGTCATATCATAAGAGTGACCCCCCCAGAAATCGGCGGTGAGCACTTCTATCTGTGTGTCGGGGTTTAGCCGGCGCACGGCCTGCATTGTGGCCACAAACCAGCCGGCACCGGCATCTGGCAAGTCATCTCTCGCCACCGATGTCAGCACGACATAGCGCAAGCCCAGCAGCTGCAAGGCTTCAGCCACTTTTTCGGGTTCTTCTGGGTCTAGGGGCACCGGAGCGTGACCCTTATCCACTTGACAAAAGGCACAGGATCGCGTACATGTTGGCCCCATGAGCAAGAATGTGGCTGTTTTCTGGGCGTAGCACTCTCCCCGGTTGGGGCAGCGGCCTTCCTCACAAATGGTGTGGATCTGGCGCTGCTTGATAATTTGCTGTACTGTAGACAGTTCGCTGGCTTTGCCGATGGGGCGTCGCAGCCACTCTGGCATGGCCTGGATTTCTGCCCGACGCGCTTGAGCGGAGGATGGGCTTGTGGGAGTTGGACTGGGTTCGGCAGCCATAAAAGTTAGAATTTAAACCTATGGGCTAATCGCCCAGAAAGCAAGAGGGTGATACAAATCTTATAACATTCCCCAAACAGGCCGGTGGGGCGGCTAGGAATTGGTGGGGCGGCTTTTGTGCCTTTTGCGCCAGAAGTGCCTTAAGCTAGGATTAAGAGATAGGCTAGCTTTCAGGGGGAGCGTTAAATATATAGTGAGCTGGAGATGCTAAATGATAAATTGTATAGTTGCTAGCAGGGCAAGGATCGCACTCCAGCGAGAGTGATTGTGTTTGGCAGAGGTGGCGCTAGTGAGGATTGATAGTGTTCCCGGACAGGTGGGGTTCAGATACATTTGCCGGCCCGATACCGAACTGGATTTTCCGAGCGCGTTTCGGTGTTCCATCGGGATTCAACCGCCTCAAGGTTGCCCAACTGTCACCATAAATTTTGATTTTTCACCCAACCACTAGAGGAGTCAGTCGTGGCAAGTCACAAAATTTTGGTTATCGATGACAGCAAGGTAATTCGGATGCGGTTGCGGGAGATGTTACCGCCGGGTAACTTTGAGATCGTGGAAGCAACAGACGGGGAAGAGGGTCTGAAGCAGATCCGCCTGGCACGCCCTAACTTAATTATGCTGGATTTCTTGCTGCCAAAAGTGAGCGGATGGGAGGTGTACCAGCATATTCAAAAGAATCCAGAGCTGCGGAAAATTCCCCTGGTGCTGATGTCCGGGCGGAAAGAAGAAGTGACTGAGAAGATTCCGGAACCGTTCCAGTATTTTGCTTTTATCGAAAAGCCGTTTGAGAAGAAGCAGCTGATTGACGCGATCAAGTTCGCCATGGGTCAGGCCGGCAAGGCACCGGCACCTCCGGAGCCAAGGACTACGGACGTCAAGCCGCCACAGGTTACGGGGAGTCAAACACAGGCTGCCGGTGGGGCATCGAACCAGGAAATTGCGCAAATGCGGGCTGACATGAAGAAAATGCAGGCTGAGATTGATGCGCTCAAGAAGCAGCTGGCTCAGGTCGTGACGGTGATCAAGCAAAAGTTGAAGTAGCCGGCTGCAGGTTCGGGATGCGGGCGCACTAGAAGGATGATTAAAACTCTGTGCTGCTGGAAACCCCACCCCCCAACCTATGCCCCTTATCTCCAGAGGGGGCCCAAGCTTCCCCGTTAACGGGGAGGGTGAGAAAAGAGAGGGGCGCAAGGGGCGGCCACGGGGGGCCGCCCCTACAGCAGTTTGTAGTTGGGCTGCACGCCCAACCAGCTCGCCCCGCCTCGGGGACAATTTTCATTATCTGGCGGTGTGCGCAGTTGAGAAGCGACTGCCTCCTGTAAGCGGACAGGCGCAGATTAAAAGCTTAACAGCTTAAGTTTTTAAAGGGTATTTGGTTTAATTTGTCAAGGGTGAAGTTGGGATTTTTTTGTAAATTTTTGTGTCGCCTGCGGGTGAATGTGCCGGCAGTTGCAGCCTGACTGCCCGCTCTAGGCGAGCGCATGCCGGCGGGCGCGAAAAGCAATTTCTCCTCGCTCTCGGCGGTGCTTGTGCTAAGCTTAAAAAACTGGGTTTACAGTTCCTAGGTGCGCTTATGGTAACAGAAGTGCAATCGCCAACTAAACCACAGATCATCTACCCCGATAGTGACGGTAAACCGATAGCAAATAATACTGTGCAGTTTGGCTGGATTGTAGAGATTCAGCACAATTTGAACTGGATGTGTGCGGATGACCCAAATGTGTTTGTGGCGGGGGATTTGTTTTGGTATCCCGTGTAAGGGCGCAACACAATTGTCAGCGCACCGGCTGTGATGGTGGTGTTTGGCTTTCCCCAAGGGCGACAGGCGTTCCTATCTACAGTGGAATCAGGGGGGAATTGCACCGCAAGTCGTGTTTGAAATTATCTCTCCCAGCAATTCGCAGGATGAAATGAACCACCCATCACTAAATTAAATATAACCACCGGCATTGAATTCTATTCTGCCCAGCTCTCAATATCCAGACCGTCTATGCTGCTGAATTCTCCGCTGTTGTTAGTAACAAGAGTGAGACTGCGGCTGAGGACTTCTGCGGCAATCAGCAGGTCATAACTGCCAATTGGCTGTCTCCGTCGCTCTAAGCCGGCACGAATATGGCCAAAATTTATCGCATCTTTTTGGGTAAAGCCGACCATCTCAAAGGGAGCGTAGAATGCTTTTAGGGTTTCGCGGTTGCGTGTGGGGTTGTGACTTTTAGCGGCACCGGATTCGAGTTCGGCAACTGTGATGATTGAAATGCCGATATCCGCCTGGGTGACTGCTTGAAAACCTCCCTATAAGGAGAGGGTTTTCTGTTTGATTATGCAGATACAGATTGTCGAGCTGAAATCTCATGGGAAGATGTCCTCTCGGTTGGGCGGGTTGGGTTGGGTTGCGAGCGATCGCTGAGAAAGTCAGGGGTGAAGCGGTCGAGATTATCCCACCAATCCGAGCCTCGGATCGCGCCCGGTTCTGGCGGCACCTTCCGCGTGGGCGATGGCGACTTTTGATGAAGCAGATGCAGTCCAAGGCTTGATCGATGAGTTCTTCGGGAAGGGTTTCGACTTCTTGGAGGATTTGCTCTCTGGCAGTCATAATGGCAAGGGTTGTTTGAGGGAATAATTACTATTATTGCTTCTCACATAATAGAGGATGTGTTGAGTAATTAGATTCATTTTTTCTAAGTGTTTATGAATGTTGAGGTGTTGCAGGGTTTTGAGAGAGTTTGTCAAGATTTATTGGGTTCGATCGCAGGATCTGGGAGAAGGGGCGAACGCACTTATGTATGAAGCGCGTTCGCTCGCGATCACTCCCCTCACCGGCAGAAAGCAACGGATTGGCATCCCCATCCACGCGATCTTGTCCCAAAATAATCCGCGAATAGTCAATATCGGGATTATTCGCAGCAATGCCTGTGTCAATCACGCCCCCCAACGGCTGAGAAGCCTTAGCAAACTCTTACCCCACCGGCACAACCGGCTGGATTGCCGGTGCTGCAGAGCGCACAGCAATATTTTCCCAGCGCCTAACCAACTCAACCGTAGCAGGACTCACCCGAACCGACTCGCCCTGACTCTTCAAACTTTCAGTAACACTTTCCAGCCTGTCAATCAAAGCCACACTCACCGGCTGAGCACCGACTGCTTGTGTTTGCTGATTCCTCAAACTTGCCGTCAGGTTTTCCAGACGAGAAACCAAATTTACCTTGACAGTCTTGCCATTTTGTGATCTTGCACTCGCCGTCACCTGCTCCCGACTCTCAGTATTGAAAGTGCTGGCGGGAGTGGCTGGGGGTTGAGGCGCAGCACCGGCAGCCCCAAGACTAGCCGCCGGTGACGCCGAGGTAACGTGCACCTGAGGCGTTTGTGCCGGCGTCTCAACCGCAGCACCCGCCACAACCTTTGGTGCCGGTGGCACTTGTGGGGTGGAGTCAGTCGCCAAAGCCGGTGCGGAATCTGCAACTTTTGGGGTTCCCGATTGCAGATTGCCAATTGCATCCGAACTGAGAACCGCTGGTGCCGGTGGCGCGGGGAGTGGCGAGTTGCGCCCTTGCGGCTAAAGTTTCTACAACTTTCGGCATGTCAGCCGGCACGTTATTAAGAGTCTCGACAGCGACAACCTCAGGTGCCGGTGGCACTTCCGTGAAGCCTCTACAACTGCCGGCGCTGACGATTGCAGATTGACAATCGCATCCGAACCAGCCATCTCAGATGCCGGTGGCACTTCCGCAGAGTAGGCCGGCTCAGCTGAAGCCTCTAAAACTTCCGGCATGTCAACCGGCACGTTGTTAATAGTCTCGACAGCGACAACTGAGGCTGCCGGTGGCACTTCCGCAGAGTAGGCACAGCGAGTGCTGGTGCGGCTTCTAGAAAAACCGGCATGTCAA
>JALOOK010000190.1 GCA_025454445.1 Oscillatoria sp. Prado101
GAAAGAAGATCCGGAAGCTGCTGCTGTGGTTCGCCAGCAGCTGGAATCGGAAGGAATTGGGATTTTCACGGGTGTGCGAGCAGATAGAGTTGAAAATAGAGTTGAAATTGCTGGCGGCAAAAAGGTTATTTGCGCCGGTTCTCTGAGACTGGCGGTAGATGAGATTTTGGTAGCTGCCGGTCGGGTTCCCAATCTGGAATCTCTCAATTTGGAAGCAGCCGGTGTTATTGTAGCAGAAAAAGGGATTGCTGTCAATAAAAAATTGCAGACGGCGAATCCGCGCATTTATGCTTGCGGGGATGTAATTGGGGGCTATCAGTTCACGCACGCTGCTAGTTACGAAGCGAGTGTGGTGCTGAAGAATGCTTTGTTTTTGCCGGTGAGTGAGGTGAATTACCGGGTGATGCCGTGGTGTACGTTTACCGAACCGGAATTGGCGAGGGTGGGGATAACGGAGAAGGAAGCAAGGGAAAAGTATGGGGAGGATGTTTGGGTGCTGAAGCAGGAATTTGCCGGTGTGGACAGGGCGGTTGCGGAAGGGGCGACGGAGGGGTTTGCCAAGATTGTGGTGCGGGGGAGTGGCGAGATTTTGGGGGCGCATTTGGTGGGGGCGTCTGCTGGGGAGTTAATCCACGAAGTTGTGATGGCGATGGCGCACAAGTTGCCGGTTTCTGCGCTGACGGGTATCACTCACATTTACCCGACTTTGGCGGAGGTGAATAGCAAAGCGGCGCTGCTGCTGACTAAGCAGAAGTATGCGAATAATCGCCGGTTGCAGGGGTTTTTGGAGCGGTTTTTCCGGTGGAGGAGAGGGCTGGAGTAGGACAGGCGGGACGCCTGGGAGCATCCCATTTTTGTAATCCCCCTCACCCCCAACCCCTCTCCCACAAGGGGAGAGGGGGGAACGGGGGGTGAGGGTGACAGTCTTTGCAAAAACGGGATGCTCCCTCTCGCCTGTCCCCCTTACTGCCGGTTTGTCAGGAATTCTTAATATTAACCTCTGGACATTGCGCCGGTAATGGAGTTTAATAGTCTTATAACTCCCCACTAGAGGGGAAACCAACTTGCAGGTAAAGATGTTTGCCATTTTTGTGAAATTTACTGCCGATTCAGAGGCTCGCGATACCTTAATCAAGGCGCTCGTTGAAGATGGGGAAGGTTCGCTGAAAGATGAGCCGGACACCAGGCGTTTTGATGTCATCCAAGACGCATCGAATCCCAATGTGCTGTTCCTGTATGAAGTCTATAAAGATGAAGCGGCTTTTCAGGAACACACGCAAAGAGAACCGTACCAAAAGTTTATGGAAGTCTTGCAGGGACTTATTTCTGCTAATCGCTGCAAGGCAGAAGAACTGGGCAGGGGGACAAGTCTTTTCCCACCCAGCGACAGTCAAGCTTGGCAAAAGCAATAGGGTGAGGGCGGGGATTTAATTTAAAGGAGAGCTTGCGCCGCACAGCACCGGCACAATATCTCAGCCAGTCAGGTGGGTTATTAACCCACCCTACTGAGGTGTATAGCAGTTCTCAATTGCGTGAATTAGGTCTAAGAAACCAGGTTTTAAAAACCGGGTTGGAGTCGCGCTAGGAGAAAAAAGCTATATAGCGCGTTATTCGCGGAAATTTCAGAAACCCGGTTTCTTTAAGAAACCGGGTTTCTGGGCACGAGCGCGGTTGCGCTAATCATTTAGAACTGCTATATAACCCAAGTTGCTACTTACCAGTGAGTCAGGTGATATCCCCCCCTAGTCCCCCCTTTTTTAGGGGGGGGGAATTCTCAAAGCCCCCCATTTTTTAGGGGGGGGGAAAGGGGGGAGCGGTCGGCTTAGACTGGGAGGTGGCAACTTGAGTTATAATAGTGACTGCAGCCAAGAAAAAGGGAAGGAAACACCCAATGCTTGCCAGCTACACTGACCTGGCTCTGGAACAGGCGGTTTACGAGATTATTGAAGATGACGGAACTTACTGGGGGGAAATCCCCGGACTCCAGGGAGTCAGGGCGCGTCACACCACCCTAGAAGGGTGCCAGCGCGAATTGCGATCTTGCGCTGAGCGACTGGATTGCGCTGCGGTTGCGTTTGGGACTGCAAATTCCAGTTATAGCCGGTATCGACTTAAATAAACTCACGATCTGCGGTCTGAAAATGTCCCGATTAACGCCGATTTATTGGGGCGATTTGGTGAAACGCCAGCGCCAACAGGGATTTGAATATCGGAATATTTAGACGCGCTATATATAGCAGTTATAAATGAGTTGTGAGACCTGAGGAGGGCCAGAAACCCGGTTTCTTAAAGAAACCGGGTTTCTACGGCTTCACAACTGAAATAGAAACGCTATAGGCTCACTTTTCACGCTTGACCCTGCTGCTGACATTGAGTGCGAGACAGGATACTTCTGTTCCTAAAGCAACAATCATAGCGAGGGCGGCGGCTATAGCACCCGGCGCTCCAAACTGGACTCCCAAGAACGCGACTAGCAGCAAAATTATCGTGCCAGTCCAGGTAGCGCGATTCACGCCGAGCGTCTGACCTGACCCCACCAAAAAGCCCTGGGTAGCATTTTGAACCGCAACCAGTAGGGGCACAAAGGCGCACAAAAGCAACACGGGACGAATTCCCCCCACCAGAGCGGAATCGTTGCCCACAAAGCTTTCAACAACCATTAACCCTAGTGGGGTAGTGCTGCCCAAAAGTAACAGAAACGAACAGATAGCGCCCACGCTCAGGGCAAAGAAAATCAATTGCCGGTCGGCGACTTGACCTCTGTTTTTAATAATCACTTGCTGCACCATGCGGGTGGCGTTGGCAATCACCAAAACCAGCCCCCAAGCAGCAGGCCAAGCCGCCAGTGCAATATCAGCGTCTCGGGCGCGGGCGACAATACCCACCAGCAGCGCGCGCCCCCCCCAAACCACAAGCATGGAAGAGGCTAAAGGCCAGTAAAATTGCCAAACGCTTTTTAGATTCGCGGGCAGATTTGGCTGCGAATCGTTCGGTTGAGGGGGAATATTCGCTCCCAACCGCCAAGCTGCGATCGTCACGACTATCGCTTCTGAAATCACCCCAGCTATCAGAGCAGTTCCCGCCAGCAGTGCGCCGGATACCTTGAAGGCAAATCCGACCAAAAGCGCCAGCGCCACAATCACCAGACGAGCGATGCTCCCCACAGCAACTGCCTGGGAATGACCTGCGTGAATCAATACCCCTTGGAAGTAGCGCCGCCAAGCAATTGCAAACGGCCACAGAATCATTAACGCCAACACAGTCCGCACCGTCTGCCGCAATTCTGGTGGAATTCCCAAGAGCGTGCCACCTAGGGCTGCAAAAACAGCCGGCAGTGTCAGGAGCAGCAATAATCCGCTCAATCCACCCCCCGCTAGAAGCGTGAATCGCCACAAGGCGCGGCGGGATTTTGCCGATGGCGCAAGGGTATTCGAGGCGTGCAAAATCGTAATAATGGGACTTTCAAAAAAGACCGCCAGTGATTTGGCAATACCCACGGCTGCCAAATTCACCCGTGCGCCGGGTAGGTGAGCCAAGGCGGCGGTCATCATCGGATCGCCGCAAGCCATTGCCACATCACTGAGAGACAGCGGAATAAACTGCCGCCACAACTCGAAAAGAGTGATTTTAGACGGACTTTTAGAAACCTTTAAAGTCATGGTTACGCAGGTTGTTGCTGTCGCAAGAGGGTTTCAGGCACGGGTTGCAGGGCGCGGATAGCTGCAGTCAGGGCTGAGTCTGACAAAATATCAATCCCCTGCTGTGCCAGCCATTGGGGATTGTAGACCGTTTCCAGATAGCGGTCGCCCCGATCTGGGTTCAACAATACCATGCGTTGAGGGCGGTGATGGTGCGTGCCGTAAGCCAGACCAGCGGCAACGATCGCGCCGGTGGATGCTCCCAGCAGCAATCCCTCGCGACGCGCCAGCCCCAGGCAAACGGAGAAAGCCAGCCGGTCGCTAACAGAATAAGCTGCATCCAGCACTGTCGGGTCAAAATTAGGCGGTACAAAAGACAGCCCCAATCCTGTCATTTTGTAAGCGTGCTGTGGGGTGCCGAAAATGGCTGAACCGGCCACATCTACGCCGATGATTCGGGTTTGAGGATAGCGCTGTTTGAAATACCGGCTGATTCCCCCCAGCTGTCCTGCGGTGCTCACCCCAATCACGATCGCATCCGGTGCGCCGCCGAATGCCTGTTCGATTTCGCGGGCGGTGAATTGCTCGTGGGCGGTTGGGTTGTGGGGATTGCGGTGCTGGCAGGGATACCACGCACCGGGAATAGCGTGGGCGAGTTCTTGCGCCTTTTGCATTCGAGCCACCTGCATCGAGCCATTAGCATCTGCCGCACTCAGGGGCACATCCACCAGTTCTGCCCCATAGGCAGCCAGCATTCGCCGAATCGGGGGTGGAGTTTTGACATCGACGACAATAATCACACGATAGCCCCGCGCCGCACCAATCATTGCCAGACCAATGCCGAAGTTACCCGAACTGGATTCAACAATCGTGCCACCAGGGGCGAGCAACCCGGTACGTTCTGCGTGTTGAATTAGACACACAGCGTTTTTCTCTTTTATGCTGCCACCGGGGTTGCAGGATTCTAATTTGAGATAAAAATCGTGATTTTCGCAGAGTTCATTTAAACGATTTAACCGCACAATGGGAACATTCCCAATCGCCGCCGATATGTCGCGGTACAAAAGTGATTTTGCAGCGTTTTCTACAACATTAAGCATGGCTTTAACTCTCCAAAATCAGGAATATCCAGTTTGAAATACCGCTCCGGTAAGCAGGACAGTCCTTTTTCCTAGCGCGGCAAACATCTTTGTTCAATGACAAGCATTACAGGCGAAAATGAAATTAGGATGAAATTTTGCTGCGCTGGCTGAGTAAAGTTACCCAGCACCCCCTGTGTCAAGTCCGCACCGGCTCGCTCAAGGTGCCCCCGAGCTTCTAACCTGCGGGCCATCTGGTCACAGGGCCGGGCCAGACATCCCCGGGCAGGCTTTAAGAATCATTAAAATTCCCCCGCAGAGACTTGCCAGAATGCTACGGTTGCAGTAGTGTATCTGGGGGAGATCCCCTTATATGAAAAGTTTTCTCGCTTGGATGCGCCAGAACCGGCATGGTAAACCCGCTCAGATAGCAGCATCCCTACTGGCATCTCTCGCCATCTCTGCAGGAGCAACCCTGGTGAGTGCTATCACACCAGCCGGCAGCATCCAGCCGACTCGGGCTGAGAGTTCCCCAACAGCCTTGGACACCAATCGGGCAAACCTCACCGCCTCAGTTCCGCAACCGGCGCAACCGGCTGTGGCGCAACTGAGTGCCGGTGAAACTCTCACTTGGGCTGTCGTTCCCATTATTCTTGTCGGCGGTTTGGGCGCAATCGCTTTCGCCTCCGGTCTAGTGGTCATCGGCGAGCGAGAAGTCGGCATCGTTGCCAAGAAATTTTCCAGCAGCAGCCTGCCGCCCGGTCGTCTGATCGCCCTCAGTGGCGAAGCCGGCTACCAAGCGGACACCCTGGCTCCCGGCTGGCACTGGGGGTATTGGCCCTGGCAGTACGCCGTTCGCAAAGAGTCGGCGATCGAAGTTCCCCAAGGCGAAATCGCCCTGATTGTCGCCGCCGATGGCGCATCCATCCCGCCAGAACGCATCCTCGGCAAAGTGGTGAGCTGCGACAACTTCCAAGACGCCCGCAAATTCCTGACCGGCGGTGGCGAAAAAGGCCGGCAAATGGGCTTCCTCACCGCCGGCACCTACCGCATCAACACCGCCCTGTTCACTGTAATCACCACTGCCAACGCCACCGGGCAGGGCATTAGTCCAGAGCGGCTGCAGGTTTATGCCGTCGCCCCGGACAAAGTGGGCATCGTCACCACCCTGGACGGTATTTCCATAGAAGCGGGCGAAATTGCCGGTACGATCGTCCCCGGACACGAAAACTTCCAAAATGGGCAGAAATTCA
Source organism: Oscillatoria sp. Prado101 (assembly GCA_025454445.1). Taxonomy (GTDB): domain Bacteria; phylum Cyanobacteriota; class Cyanobacteriia; order Cyanobacteriales; family Oscillatoriaceae; genus Oscillatoria. The sequence continues at coordinate 5,971 of JALOOK010000190.1, forward strand.
TCGAAAACGGCGGGCGGCGGGGCTTGCAAGAGCAAATTCTCCTCTCCGGTTCCTGGAACCTCAACCCCTGGTTTGTCCGGGTTGAGCAAGTCGCCATGACCGAAATTCCTATTGGCTATGTCGGGGTGGTCATATCTTATGTCGGGAAAGCCCACGAAGATGTGAGCGGCGCAGCTTTCACCCACGGCGATTTAGTGCGCCCCGGACACAAAGGCGTGTGGACAGAACCGCTTTACCCGGGCAAACATCCCGTCAATATGCGGGTGATGAAAGTCGAGCTGGTGCCGACTACTAATATAGTGCTCAACTGGTCAGCCCGCAGCGAGCGCCACAACTATGACTCCAAACTCGCCTCCCTCACCGTGCGTTCCAAAGATGGCTTTGCCTTCGATTTGGAAGTGGCGCAAATTATCCACGTCGGCGCTTTGGACGCCCCCAAAGTGATCTCCCGCGTTGGCTCCATGCAAAATCTGGTAGATCACGTTTTGGAACCGACGATTGGCAACTATTTCCGCAATTCCGCTCAAGACTACACCGTGCTCGATTTTCTCAGCGCTCGCAGCGAGCGTCAGGCTGAGGCGGCGGACTATATTAAAACAGCGCTGCGCTCTTATGACGTGCAGGCAATCGACACCTTAATTGGTGACATCCAGCCGCCGGCGACGCTAATGCAAACCCAAACTGACCGCAAAATTGCTGAAGAGCAGCGGAAAACTTATGAAGTGCAGCAGCTGGCGCAGACGCAGCGACAAGAACTGGTGCGCTCCACGGCGCTGGCGGACATCCAGCAAGATATGGTGAAAGCTGAGCAAGGTGTGAAAATTGCTGAACTGAAGGCGAAAGCTGATATCCAGCAAGAAGTGGTAAAATCTGAGCAAGGCGTGCAGATTGCTGAACTGAAGGCGACTGCGAAGGTTAAAGAAGTGACCGGCGAGGCGGAATCTATCCGAATTAAAGCTGCCGGTGAGGCTGAGTCTATCCGCCTGAAAGCTACGGCGGAAGCAGAATCTATCCGCGCCACCGGCACCGCCAAAGCGGAAACCTACCGTGCCGGTGTGGAAGCTTTGGGATCGCAATCTTACACCGCTATGCAGTTGATGCAAATTATCGGCGAGCGCAAAGTGCGCCTGATTCCTGATATTTTAGTCGGCGGCGGTAACGGCGGTCATAACGGTTTGGTGGATGGGTTATTAACGATGCTTTTGTGGAATCAAACCGGCAAGTTGGGAACGCCAACATCGCCGCCAAACCAGATCGAAACAAATACGCCCGAATCCCCGCTAGAGCTGCTAGACAAGCCGGCTTCTATTTCTGCTGAGTTGATCCCCGATCCAGAAAACGGTCTGCAAAAACGGCCAGCTGTTTCGTAAGGAGATTTCAGAACCAGGTTTCTTAAAGGAACCTGGTTTCTCAAGGGTTCGACCTATTGTTTTAGAAACCGCCCCCGTGAAGGATTGCCAAGGGACTTTAGCGGTTCTAAATGATTTGTGAGACCTGTGAGGGGCCAGAAACCCGGTTTCTTTGAGAAACCGGGTTTCTCCCTTTTCACAACTCGAATACAAAGGCTATAAACCCAATCCCAAATCCCCAATTACAAATCCCAAATCCCCAATCCCAAATCCCCAATCCCAAATCCCAAATTGGTATGAGCTATTGCCTGAACCCCGATTGCCCAAAGCCGCAAAACTCTGAGTTTGATAAAGTTTGTCAGTGCTGCGGTGCTGACTTGCTGTTGCGAGGGCGTTTTCGCGCTATCAAGTTAATTGGGAAAGGGGGATTTAGCAGGACTTACTTGGGTGCGGATGAAAGCGAATATCCGCCAATTTTTTGCGCAATCCAACAATTTTGGCCGCCGGATAGCGCCAGCTTTCCAGAAAGCCGCAGAGGCTTTTCGCCAAAAAGCGCTGCGCTTGCAAGAATTGGGCGCACACCGGCATCTTCCCGCTCTCTTGGCGCATTTTGAGGTGGACGGTCGTTTGTATTTGGTGCTAGAATATATTGAGGGAAGTAATCTGGAAATGGTGCTGGAGGAGGAGGGAACGTTCAGCGAAGCTCAGATTTGGCAAGTGCTCGAAGAATT
>JALOOK010000559.1 GCA_025454445.1 Oscillatoria sp. Prado101
TGCAAACCGACTTCAGCTCCCCTGTCTTGGCGCAGGTGCCGGTTAAAGCGCAGGTGCCGGTTAAAAACATCCTGCGGGAAAAATCAAATATTCCAAGAAAAACAACTTCCAAATAAACTGATAGAACTGCGCCACTGCAGCCTTATCCTCCAAATCCACCTTCAAACTGCGCCACCACATCAAACCCAGCGCCAGCAAGTGAGTGACGCCAAGGAAAACAGGATTAATTCCCTGCAGCCAGAAAACACCGGCAAGCGCCACCCCCAGATAGCAGACAGTTAGCACCCAACGGCCCAAATTCAAAACTGTCTTTGCTCCCAACTTGATCGTAAAAGTCGTGATATTGTAAAGCCGGTCGCCCTCCATGTCTGGGATATCCTTAAAGATAGCAATCGCCAAGGTAAACCCCAAAACAAACAGAGTCAGCGCCCATACTTCAGGCGGAATTGCGCCCCCTCCAGCAAAGTACAAAAACAGACCCAGATTAACTATAACACCCCGCACGGTAAAAATGCAAAAAGACGCCCAAAAAGGAAAACGCTTCAAGCGCACCGGCGGCAGAGAATAAGCCGTACCTATCGCCAAACTGACGCCCACAGTGGCCAGCAAAAACGGCCAGCCCAGTAGCGCCAGCAGCAAAGCCAGACTGCCGGCAACCGCCACAATCAGCTGCCCTTGCTGAAAAGAAAACTCACCTGCAGCCACCGGCAGGTGGGGCTTATTAACCTTATCAATCTCCACATCTTCCAGCTGATTCAGCCCCACAATATAGACATTGCCGGCAAGACAAGCCCCCAGAGCCCCCAATAGCTGCCACAGACGAAACTGAGAAAAACCCGTTCCCGACTCAGCCAGAGCGAGGGAACAAAGCCCCACCACACTCAAACTAGTACCTATTATAGTATGGGGGCGAGAAAACTTCCAAAACGAATACAGCCGCTCCCCAACCCAGCGATAATTACCCTGACTCAAACTCACATTATCTCCTTCCATCCTTGGCGTCCTTGGCGTCCGGGCGCGTGTTGGCGGTTGACTATAACCCTACTTACTCCCAGAGAGCAACCCAAATCGAACCAGCCCGCTCTCATAACCCTCCCTCATCAAACCCAGAGAAATAGCCGCTTGAATTGTCGTCCAGCCACTAAACAGCAAGCCGACAATTGCATCAAAAGTAAAAGCAGAATCTATCACCACATCCCAAAACGGGGCAACAGCCTGTGACCAGTCAGCGGTGCGGATATTTTGCAAACCGGCATCCCCTGCTATTATAGCATACTCCGGAAGCGAAATCACATAAGGCAAACAATAAACCCGGTAAATTTCCGCCAAGTGCCGGCGCTCAGCATCAGTCAGCTGCCCAGCGGGTTTGTCAAGAGGGCGGTGACACCAAGTTGCCATAATAAAAGTTCCCCCCGGTTTGAGCACCCGGCGGCACTCTTGCAAGAATTTCTGCTTATTTGGCATGTGTTCACCGCTTTCGAGGGACCAAACCAAATCAAAAGAATTGTCAGCAAAAGGCATATTGAGGGCGTCTGCGACTTGGAACTGGGCCTGCTGGCTGAGGCCGGCTTCGCGGGCCCGCTGGGTGGCCCGCTGAGCTTGGGCGGGGCTGAGGGTGATGCCGGTGGCAGATGCGTTAAACTTGTCAGCCAGATAGAGAGTGCTCCCCCCAATGCCGCAGCCAACATCGAGGAGATGTTGGGGGCGGGATTCGCCCACACCAGCCCAGGAGAGGAGTTCCTCAATCAGGTCAATTTGAGCTTGCCGGCGGTCTTTTTTCAGGGTGCCGGTGGGCCCATAGTAGCCGTGGTGCATGTGTTCGCCCCAAATCCGCTCCCACAGATCCGATGAAGTGTCGTAAAATTGTTGAATTTGCGCGTTGAGGCTGGAGGTCATGGGGATGGCACTTTTGATAGGCGACGAGATCGGTTTACCAGAGTGATGATAATTCAGGATGTGCCCAGAAGACAGCGATCACACTATCCAGGGCGTCCACGCAGGATTCTGTGACTGTCCCGATATCCAAACGGGCTTCGCAGTCAGTCGCAGCGGTCCTGAGTCGGACGCACAAGAGCGTCAGCGATGGTTGGCCGCGGTTGGTCGCTTGTGCGCTGCCTTTGTGGTCATGACTAAGCTCAGTTCGCTGCACGATCAAGTATTGCTTGACATTCTCACCTTGCTCCGCGATTCGATGCCGGGTGTACCTCGGATACTGACTGTTAATCGGGTTAAGGCACGGTACTCACCCGACCTCGTAGCCCAGCAAGCTCAACCACTTGTCGACCGCTTTGGCATTTCCAGCGTCTATGTGGCTTATGATTTCAGAAGTGCTTTGGCCGACACGCGAATTCCGCCGACACCCGGCGGCATGATTGCCGAAGCCGATGGCACGCCACAGCCGATCTTCTTTCAATCATTGACGACGGTTAATTCACAACCGACTTCTCACTCGACCAAGATTCGATATCTATTTCACCTAGGGCAAGAGCTGGACGTTGGTATTCTAGCTACGGAAAGCAGCCGCAGTCTTGTTCAGCAATTAAAAATCCGCGCGATGAAGCTGGCCGATTGGCACGAGCGGAACCCGCAAATTCGCCACCAACAGATTGTCGATG
>JALOOK010000191.1 GCA_025454445.1 Oscillatoria sp. Prado101
TCTGCGGTAAATAGGCTTAAGAAGTGAGGGATGAACCCCAAAGTATAGCAGTAGCCACTTAGATTAGAACGTAGGACAGGCGTTCCCTCCGTAAGCGTTGCGGGCACGCGAAAGCGCGTCCTTCCCAGAGACCTTGAGGGCAGGCGTCTCGCCTGCCCTACGCCTTCCCTCCGTAAGCGTTGCGGGACGCGACAGCGTCCTGCCCGTGTCCGCGCACTGACTGCCTACTGCTATATAATCTATATCCGCAAAGCTCTTGTGAGGGGTGAGGAGTTAAGGCAATCAGTTGATGCAGCAGTTTTATCTATTTCCTAACCTAAGTGCATACTGCTATATCAAAGAGGCAAGATTTAATACATGGTTTCCTTGGCAACGCCGTGTAATGTGGTATAATACTGACAGAGAGAGAAAATTTAATCACGGATTTTATGGACAAAGCCGGATAGCCTGATATAATATACAGAGAGATTTGAGGATAGTTTTATTGGTTAGATAGTGGCTCTTTGAATCTTCCAATGTCCCAGTTGTGGCTTTACGCGCTTCGCGGGACTGGAATGGCGAGCGCGTGGGATTGTCCTGAAAGCTTTGCGGGATACCGCCTCTATCACTTTTGCTAGTGATAGTGCTATCGTTGCATTGTCCGGGGATGCCAGAACAAATGCCGCGTAAATGTATCATAATCTCCCCCAACTGACTTTCCATTGCTATATTGTCCAAAGCATTTAGACGCGCTCTTGGCGTGAGGAACAGGTGTCGGGCACTTTCTCTCGCCCCCACTCTCCGCGCGCCAGAGGGTTGGGGGGTTGGGTTCCGCCCGACAGCCGCCGCGCGAATTTTACAGCAATCAACCGTAATCTATAAAAAATTATAGTTTATAAAGCTTACCATGTATAAATTTCGGGTTTTTCCATGCGACATATTACGATTGAAAACTTATCGAAATATGTTTCGGGAGCAACCGTTCCAGATCCAAATCGGAGGCAGCTTTGGCCAGCTTGGCGATGTCAGTCGGGTCATTGAGATAGGGCAAGCAGCCGAGCACCGGCACCTGAGTCAGAGACTCGATTAAGTATGCCGGTGCCCAACTGGCAATTTCCTCCTCAGAGCAAGGGGCGACACAATTGAGGACAATGCCGGTGAGGGAAACACCGGCTTGCTTTGCCAGAGCGACATTGGCCACAGCCTGCCCGATCGCCCCCAGACGCACCGGCACAGCCAAAACAGTCGGCAGCCGCCAATCCCTGGCCAAATCCGCTACTGTCAGCTCGCTAGTCACCGGCGATCCAAGTCCGCCGAGCCCTTCCACCAAAACCAGATCGCACCGGCGCTGCAGTGCGACAAAAGCCCGCCACACCGGCGCGAGATCCACCGAACGCCCCTCTTTCTCAGCCGCCAGGGGGGGAGCCAGGGGCGCTTGCAAATACAGCGGCGTCATTTCCTCTGGGGATTGGTTAAGAGAAAACAGCCGCAAGTACAGCTCGCGATCTCCCGCACCCGACTGCACCGGCTTCATAATCCCGAGAGTTTTCCCACTGCAGTAAGTCTGCCAATAAGCAGCCAGAGCCGCAGTCAAAACAGTTTTGCCGGCATTGGTATCGGTTCCAGAAATCAGAAGTGCGTTCATTGGGCGAGTCTGAGAGTGCGAGTTGACGGTTGAGTTTTGAACTAAAAAGAAGGGAGCGCCGGTTCCCGTGTGGGAGTCGGTGCGGGCGCGGGAAACGGTTCCGGAGTCGGAGTCGGAGCCGGTGTCGGAGCCGGTGTGGGAATCGGAGCCGGTGTCGGAGCCGGTGTGGGAATCGGAGCCGGTGTCGGAGCCGGTGTGGGAATCGGAGCCGGTGTCGGAGTCGGTGTGGGAATCGGAGCCGGTGTCGGAGCCGGTGTGGGAATCGGAGCCGGTGTCTGCGCCGGTGTGGGAGTCGGCGTGGGAGTCGGCGTCGGCGTCGGCGTCGGCGTAAAAGTGGGAATCGGTTCCGGAGTGAAAGTGGGAATGGGTTCCGGAGTGAAAGTCGGAGTCGGAGTCGGAGTGAAAGTCGGAGTCGGAGTCGTTTCCGGAGTGAAAGTCGGAGTCGGAATCGGTTCCGGAGTGAAAGTCGGAGTCGGAGTCGGTTCCGGAGTGAAAGTCGGAGTCGGAGTCGGTTCCGGAGTCTTAGTGGGTGACAGCGGGAACTGCAACTTCACCTGTAGCTGGTACTCAACTTTCGGCTGTCGGGGCGCAGGTTTGAGCTGCAGGGTGTAGTCGCCGATAGATGGGACAGTGCTTTGCCACACAGACACACCTTGAGACTGTCCGGGCAGGGGCTGGCCGTCAGGCCCCATAACTGTGATCAGGACATCTTTGCCCTTCACCTCAGCGCTCAACTCCACTCCTGACAGCGCCTGAACCACATAGCTAACGGTTTCCCCAGCTTGCAGGGTGCCGCTCACAGTGGTGGGGGTGCCCAGCAGCAGTTCCAGGCGCTTGCTGGGCTGTGGCGTGGGGGTTGGGCTGAGCGGGGGAGTGGGAGAGGGTGCCGGTATCAGTGGCGGGCTGGAAAAAACGACCGGTGGGGTCGGCTCGGGTGCCGGCTGCCGGCGGAGCAGCGATCTCACGAACGCCCAGGAGCCAAAGCCGGTTAAAACAATTAAAACCACTAAGCCGGTGCCAATCAGTATCACCCCCACAGGATTTTCCCAGATCGCACCCTCAGGCCGATCGTCATCATCAGGGGGCGGGGTGGGGGAAGGCAGTTGGTTTCCGCCGGGGGCATAATTGGGGCGTCCGACGGCTACTGTTCGCACTTGCGAGAGGTTGGGATCTGGGGGTGGGGGCGGAGATGGGGAGGGCGCGGGGGTTGGGTTGAGCAGGGGCGAGAGCGCCACAGCGATTTCCCCAGCCGAGAGGTAGCGGTCGCCTGGTCTGTAGCTGAGCATTTTATCCAGCACCGCCGCCAGTTGGGGGCTAACCTTGGCCCACCGCTGCCAGTTCCAAGTCACCTGCACGTCATCAAACAGTTCCAGGGGTTCTCGAGCGGTGAGCAGGACAGCGGCTGTAGCGGCTAGAGCGTAGAAATCGCTGCTGGGGTAGGCGCGACCAGTTTGCATTTGTTCGCTGGGGGCGTAGCCCATTTTGCCGACGCTGGTGGACTGTGGTGGCCCGTCGGGGGAGAGGACGCGGGTGGCCAGTTCTTTGACCACGCCGAAGTCAATCAGCACAGGCAAGCCGTCGGACGCCCGCTGAATGATATTTTCCGGGGAGATATCCCGGTGGATGATGCTCCGATCGTGGATGTATTCCAGCACCGGCAGCAGTTGCTTGAGCAATTGCAGCACTTCGGTTTCTGAGAAGGTGCCTCCTGCGGCTTTGCGCTCCAGTAGCAGGGTGCGATAGGTTTTGCCGGCAACGTAGTCCTGCACCAAAAACAGGCGGTCGTTTTCTTCAAAGGTGGCGCGGAACTGGGGAATTTGCGGGTGCTGGATTTGATAGAGAACCTGGGCTTCCCGCCCGAACATCTCGCGGGATTTTTCCAGGGCGTAGGCGCTCATCTGAGCGGGAATCAGTTCTTTGAGGGCGCACAGTTCGTTAAAGCGCCCTTGGTCTTCTGCCAGATAGGTGCGGCCAAACCCCCCTTGACCCAAAATATCGATCAGGCGGTAGCGGTTTTGCAGTAGAGTGCCGGTGGCAAGGGGTGGTTGCATGGCTCAAAGGCTTAAAGGGGGGGTGGGGTGGAAAGCAGGGGAATCTTCGCCCAACAGGAATCTTAGCAGGGGCGGCCAATCTGGAGTTCAGGCAACTGGATCGGGAAAATCGGATTGTTTGCCGGTGGGGAGGTGTGCTGCAGCTCGCCCGCCAGCCAATCCGGGCCTGCCGGCGGGCGGTGAAATCCGCTCTCAGCGGCCTGCTGTGGGCCCAGTTGTGGCCCTGCCGGTTTGCCTAGCCGCTCAGTTTGGCTTTTACGAGCTCTTGCACTTTTTTGCCGTCTGCTTTACCCTTGAATTCTTGCATGGCCGGCCCCATGACGCATGCCCATGTCTTTGGCGGTGGTGGCACCGACTCTGGCGATAATCAGGTCGAGTGCGGCGCTCAATTCTTGATCGGAGAGCTGTTTTGGCAGATACTCCTCGATGATGGCCAGTTCCTGGGCTTCTTTGGCGGCCAGATCCTCCCGTCCCGCTTGCCGGTATTGCTCGATCGACTCCCGCCGCTGTTTGGCCAGCTGGGCTAGCACTTCCAGTTCTTGGGCTTCCGTCAGCTGCTCTTGGCCTGCAGGGCGAACGCTGACTTCTTTTTCCAGCAGCACTTTTTTGATGCTGCGCACCGTTTCCAGGCGCAGTTTATCCTTAGATTTCATGGCGGCTTTGATATCTTCGCCAATCCGATCCTTCAAGCTCATAAATCTTAAGGTTTCCTTACAGATATTCAGCAGTTAATGCCTCAGGGGCGTTCCCGATATGTTTTTATTTTATTTTTATTTTCGGCAGGGTGTGGGAGCGCCGAGCCCCGCTCCTCTGGTGGGCGGCATTTCCTTGAGACTAGCAGAAAATCCCGCCTGACAAGCCGCTCAGGCCCGGATCGTTAAGTTATTTTACTCACAGGGTCGGGGGCGGGGTGCCCGCGAGCCGCCCTTTGAGCGGGTGGCCAGGGAGCTGGTGCTGTCAGTCAAGTTATCGATAGCATAAAAAAATCTGGCAGCCGGTGCGATTCGCGTGCTTCCGTGAAATCTCAGGCAATAATTGGCAATCAGGATGATAAGATGTCGGTGAATGAACGCGCTGCGAGGGTCTGCTGTGATCCGTTCTGCTACTTTAACTCTTGAGAGTGCTCTGCCATCTGTTGCCGATCAGAACCGGCTGCGGCTGTTTTCTGGGTCAGCCAATATTACCCTGGCCCAGGAAATCGCTCGCTACCTGGGGCTCGACCTGGGGCCAATGGTGCGAAAGCGGTTTGCAGATGGAGAAATATACGTTCAAATTCAGGAATCCATCAGGGGCTGTGATGTTTATCTGATCCAGCCGACTTGCCACCCGGTCAACGATCACCTGATGGAATTGCTGATCCTGATAGATGCCTGTCGCAGAGCTTCGGCTCGGCAAATTACGGCAGTTATTCCTTATTATGGCTACGCCCGGGCTGACCGGAAAACGGCTGGGCGGGAGTCGATTACGGCCAAGCTGGTGGCCAACTTAATCACCCAGGCGGGCGCTAATCGCATTCTGGCGATGGATTTGCACTCAGCCCAGATACAGGGATACTTTGACATTCCCTGCGATCACGTTTACGGTTCGCCGGTGATCCTTGATTACCTGCACAGGAAACAGCTGTCAGACTTGGTGGTGGTTTCACCGGATGTGGGCGGTGTGGCCCGAGCGAGGGCGTTTGCCAAAAAGTTAAATGACGCGCCTCTGGCGATTATTGACAAGCGCCGCCAAGCGCACAATGTGGCGGAAGTTATGAATGTGATTGGCGACGTGAGGGGCAAAACAGCAGTCCTCGTGGATGACATGATCGACACGGCTGGCACTATGACCGAAGGGGGCCGGCTTTTGCGCCGGGAGGGTGCGCGTCAGGTTTATGCCTGCTCCACTCATGCGGTTTTTTCCCCACCGGCAGTTGAGCGCCTCTCCTGCGGCGTTTTTGAGGAAGTAATCGTCACTAATACGATTCCTGTGCCGGAGGAACACCGCTTTGAACAACTGACTGTGCTCTCGGTGGCTAACTTGCTCGGTGAAACCATCTGGCGCGTTCACGAAGATTCTTCCGTCAGCAGTATGTTCCGTTAGGCTCCTCTTTTCCGAGGCAGCCCCCCCCGCTTCGGAAATGCCTGCGGCAGCAGCAGCCAGTCAAACCATGCCAGAAAATCCGGTTAATTGCTTATCAGTATTTGTTAGGGGCCCCGGCGTAAAAGCGGCGCTGATTTACGATATCTGTGTCGGGCTTTTACTGCTGCCCCTCTCTAATATTCAGAGTAATTTAACGGATTTTATATTCTAGGGCGGGGCGGCCCTCTGTCAGAGGGTTCGCAGCCCACCTGAGGCGGGCGCGGGTGGCGGGGAAAGTGCCGTATCCGGGAGCATCCCGGTTGTGCAAGCGTTGTGCAAAAGCGTTGTGCAAGAGTTGCCCATATCAATGCGACAATGATTTCAGCAGGGGGTAGGAGGAGAAGATTTTTGGCCAGCGAATCTCTGGAAACGGGATTGAAACCTCCCCTCACCGCTGCCTTGAGCTCGTCAAAGAGTCCACGCCGGTGCCCGAACACCGGCATCTCCCTTGAGAGCCGGTGTCTGGGAAAAACCGGCCTTCTGGGCACCTGACCCAGATGAAAAGGATATCAAATGGAGTGACAGGATGGCGAAACAGATTTCAGCAGAGGGGCTAGTGCCCTGGGTGCCGGTGAAAATAAGGCACGCTTGAAGAGACACGAGCGGCTGGCGGCAGTTAGCGCACTAGGCAGTTTTAACGGCTCTGTCTAATTATTCTGGAAACTTCCCTCAGACCTTCCCGGTAATGGACGGCAGTGACGACCGCCGCTACCAATAAATAGAATCCCCGGATGAACCAGCCGGCAATGGAAAATATCTCGCCCATTCTCTTTGGGGTTAGCTTAGCTAAGCCAGCGAATCTTGTTGCGACTTCTTCTTTTTCATTGGCTGAACTCTCCATCTGGGAGGTTCTGGTGGGGAGCAGCGGGTAATCTGCCGTATGTAAATAGAAACCTAAAAACCCTTTAGTTCCGGCACGTTTCATCAGAAAAGAGTCCGTGATTTCTGTTGCTTGCTGGTAGGAAATTTTTTCTTGTAGGGCTACTTGATCGATCCATTGATAGTAACCGTAGATATCGCTAGTGGAAGCGATTATGGGGACTAAAATAATTAATAAAATCGTGCTGGCATAGCGGGGGCGACCAGGCGGCAAGAGAGCGGTAGCAGCGCCGAAGCCCATCCCAAAAATAGCAAATACTATTATATTTAAAATCTCCACAATTTGAAGAGCGCGAAACATGTCTCCCAGGAGTTGAATGCTGTAAAGATAAATTTCTGCCAGTTCTATGACCACCCACTTAATACTGAATGCTAGAGCCACCAAACTAACAGTAACGACAGCGTAAACTCCGAGCGCAAGGGGAAGTTTAATCGACGCCAGATCTGGATTCAAGGGGCTAGGTTGCCTCTGGGGCTGGCTGCTGAGAGGGGCGGCTGTTTCCTTGGTCTGGGCTGGGCTGAGTGTATGGCTTTCAACTTGCCCAAACGGGTTATCAGCGCCAACTTCAAACGGCTGCTCTGCTGTGGGAGCCTGTGACTGGGAATTCAAGCTTAACCCCACGCGCCATACAGTGGAGGTATTGCCGGTGGCTCGTCCCTGCACCACCACCCGGTGTACCGATTGGGGGCGCAAATCCTCCATCTTCTCGCGGATAAAGTTCACAGTGAATGATTTTTCCGGGGGCTGGTTCGATTCGGCAAGTACCGTCAAACAGTTGTTTTTTAACCTGACTCTGACGGTGATGCCTTCAGGCTGGAGAGATTGGTTGAGCAGGGCTTTGATGGCTTGGGGATTCCCTTGCTTAGCAAGTTCCATTATATTCTGTTGCGTCATTATTTCAACCTTGAACACCTGTAAACGTGCAGTCTGGAAAGAGGTGGCGGGAAAGCCCCCCGCAGTGGGAATTGCTTCCTGGGAATAGCAGCGCCACCCGCACAGTGCCGGTGCGTCCTGCCAGCAGCCAAAGGAATTCCAGCCTCAATACCCCCCGACTCCGCAGTCGGTTTTGGGTAGCTCCCACAAGTCCCAGAAACGATCATATAGCTGATAACTGATTTGGGTGTCTAGTTGGCCATCTGCTTCTACCGGCTCCCCTGGAAAAGACTGGTGAGTTGGCTGATCTTGGCGCTCACAGAATATTTTGGCAGATTCGCGCCCTGAAATTAATGGGCGTGGGGCAGCGACAGGATGGCATGCGGCAGGATTGCAGGCGTTGCACAGCCCGTGGGATGAACCCCACCCCCCAGCCTATGCCCCTTATCCCCAGAGGGGGCCCCACCTTCCCCTTATACCCAGAGGGGGCCCCACC
>JALOOK010000192.1 GCA_025454445.1 Oscillatoria sp. Prado101
ACCCCCCTTCAAAAGAGTTTTCAGTACCTCAATCATATGAAACCGCTATATATAACCTAAGTTGCTCCCTACAATTTTAAGCATCTAGATACCCCCAAACCCCTCTAAAAAAGGGTGGCTTTGAGATGTTTCCCCCCTTTTTCAGGGGGGCTAGGGGGGGCTCTCACCTGAGTCACTGCGCTCGTAGCAAATTGAGTTATAATGCTTTTTAGGAAAAGTATGCTAATTTTTATTAAGGGCGACTTCAGTCGCCCGGTTAGCTTATCCCCTTGTTTGAAGCCCGGGGGAAAGCGGGAAAGTTTCTCAATCAGGAAAAGGGGTTGCCTGTGGCTTTGAATGTCGCCGGCGCAGAGCCGGTGCTTTAAAAGCTCCAGGAGAGAACTTTTGCCACCTGACCTGCGAGACTCATCGGGTCAAAGGGCTTGGCAATCACCCCCGCCACTCCCAGCTCAGCGAACCTGCGCTGGTCATTAGCCTGTACCTTGGCAGTTAAAAAAATCACCGGTATCTTTTGGGTCTTAATGCTCAGCTGCATCTGAGCGTATGTTGTGGGGCCATCCATATCAGGCATCATAACATCCAGCAGGATAGCATCAGGCTGCTCGGCTTTCGCTTTGTCAATTCCCTCACTTCCCGAACGGGCTGTCAAGACTTCCCATCCCCCCACCATCTCCAAACTGAGCTGGGCGACTTCCCGGATATCGTCTTCATCGTCAATCACCAGGATGCGCTTGGCTACCATAACTTTTTTTCCTCCTCGTTTTTTTCAAAGGCGTTTAAATGCTTTTTTGTTTGATATACTAGCATTCTCAATGCCGAGCGAGCAAGTAACTGTATTCTCCTCCTAGCGTCTAACCCGCAAATTACTTCCCCTGCTGAATTTTAAATTAATTCGTTTTGATGGCGCAGTCGTTACAGGGCAGCTGCGCTTGATATCTGCGCTCTCCCGTGAAATATTTGATAAGCCCGTCACAGAGCCGGCATTTTAATAAGGGCTGACGGCTTTTTCTTAAAAAAAGTAAAAAGCAATTTAGATGTAATACACGCTTGCCGGCCCTTTTTTTTCACCCTTTTCGGCTGCTGCCAGCTGGCAGCAAATTGCTCAGTGCGCCGGCAGCACGCAATTGCGCCCAGCGGCCTGAGCTTCATCAAGTGCGGCGTCGGCTGACAGGTAGAGGGCTTGCAGGTCAGAACCCTGGCGCTTGCATTCGGCAACACCGGCACTGAAAGTGGCCCGAAACGTCTTGCCACTGGAGCCAGTGAACTCCTGCTGGCTGAAACTGTCGAGCAACTCCTCAAGACGCCGCACCCCATCAAACTTGGTGATGCCATACATACCAGCGACGAATTCTTCACCGCCCCAGCGAGCCACAACATCCTGACTGCGGAAGTGGCGCTGCAACAGTTCGCCCAAGCGGCGCAGCACAGTCTCACCGGCAGCCTGACCGTAGAGTTCGTTAATTTCCTCTAGCCCGTCCACATCCAGAACAGCCAAGCACAGGGGCTGGCTGTATAGCTCAGCTAGGCGAAGCAACCGCCCGAGGTCTTGAATCGACTTGCGCCGGTTGGCCAAGCCGGTGAGGGGATCGGATTCAGCCACACTCCTGATCAGCTGGGTGCGTTCCAGGCGGTTAAGGATGCGGGTGACCAATTCCGGGCCTGCAACGGGCTTGGTCACATAGTCATCGGCACCGGCGGCGAACACCTTGTCCAGGGTTTCGGCATCGCTGTGGGCGGTGAGGAACAGCACCGGCAGCCCGCTCCAGCAGGGGTCGCTGCGCACCACTTGGCACAGTTCAATACCGCTGTGCGAGGGCATTTCCACATCGAGAACCAACAGGTCTGGCACAGTGCTTTCCAAAGTATCCCAGAACAGGTTGGGATCTTCCAGAGTTGTCAGCTTAAAGCCCCAAGGTTTAAGCAAAGCCCGCAGCGCTTCCAGCACTTGCAAGTCGTCATCCACGATCATCACTTTGGACTGATTGGCGGCGGGGCGCTGCAGGGCGTCGAGAACCGCATCCATCAGCAGCGCCGGCGAGACGGGCTTTTGCAAAAAGGCTCGCCCGCCCCTTCTGGCCACTTCCAGGCGGTCAGTGAATCCATTGCCAGCGGTGAGTGCCAGCACCGGCACCTCAGGGGACTGGCTGGTCAGTTCGCTGAGCAACTGCAAACCTTCAGTAACTGTTTCAGCACAGGACAGGTCGATAACCACCGCATCGGGCGGCGCAGAGGCGAAAGCCTTTCTGGCGGCGCACCAGTCGGGAGCTACTAGATCGCGCATTCCCAGAGAGCGAGCCTCCTTGCTGAGTTGCTCCGCCAGTGACTGGTCACTGACAATCAGGAGCAGTGACAGCTGGTGGTGCGGCGTAAACGCGCGGCTGGCGGTCTGACCGGCAGCCATTGCCGGCTGTCCGCAGGGAACGGCCCGTGACGGTGGGGACTCCAGCTGGCTGCGCAGCGAATCCACCATCTGCCAGAGGTGGTTAGCTCCCTCTTGACTCAGATCCGGCTTGATCAGCGCCTGTTCGATGTTTCGCGCCAGCTTGGAGCCTAGGGGGAAGCCATAGGTTCCCAGGGAGCCGGCAAGTTTGTGGGCTTCCGAGATAGCGCTGTTGCGGAGTTCCTCGGCCAGCCCACCTTTTTCGAGAGCGGCAACCGCCCTCTCAATGGCAGCCAATCGCTTTTTGCTGGGTTCTTTGAACCGCTCCCACAATTGGCTCACCGCTGCTTCTATTTTCTGCTGGGTTGCTGCCGGTGACAGACTGTCTAGCGCTTCCTTCGCAGCCTCTGACAGACTCGCTCTCCTGTAGCCAGTCTGGGTTGCTGGTGCCGGTCTGTCCCGATGTCCGGCACTTCCAGAGACTCGCTCCCCACCACCGTTTGACTCTCGGGCCGCCGGCAATAGCTCCCCCTCCTGCTGCGCCCTAGGGGAAGGGGCAGCCGGCAATGGGGGTTCGGGCTTGAGGCGATAGCCCAGTCCGTAAACAGTCTCGATTAAATCAGCGGGCGCACCGGCACTTTTGAGTTTCTGCCGCAAACCTTTGATGTGGGCTCGGACTGTTTCTTCTGCCGGCGGCTCTTCAAAAGACCACAGCTGCTCGAGAATCGCACTGCGGCTGAATACCCGATTGCTGTTGCGCATGAACAGCTCCAGCAGTCCGTACTCTTTCGGCGTCAGGTGCAGCATACCATCGCCGTAGGTAACTTCACAGGTACTGGGGTCGAGGCGCAGGGCACCCCACTCCAGCACCGGCGGTAAAGGAGCTTTTCCCCGGCGCAGCAGGGCTCGAATTCGAGCCGCCAACTCACAAGCGTCAAAGGGTTTGACCATATAGTCATCGGCACCGGCGTCGAACCCCATGACTTTATCGCTGCTGCTGTCTTTGGCTGTTAGCAGCATAATTGGCACGCTCATGCGTGCCGAACGCATCCGCCGGCACAGGCTAATCCCGTCCAGCTTGGGCAGCATCACGTCTAACAAAATCAAATCGTATGTAAACGCCTCTGCCAGATCCCAACCCTTGAGGCCATCCTTGGCCACGTCGATAGTGTGGTGCTGTTCGCTCAGAACTATCTCCAGGGTTTTCGCGAGATGTTCGTCGTCTTCTATTAGTAGAATCTTCATCTTGGAAAGCCGGTTCACGCATCTTGTCGCCTTTGAGCAAACAGCTGAATTTTTTTACTTTCCAGCATGCCAGCTTTTTTCAACACCCTTGAGGCGTCGCGCTGGCCAAACCTTTTCAGCTCTTGCTATCTACTTCTGACTCGCTCTCTAGCCGGCAGAAGTGCCTGACTCTTGAGTGCGAGCGGATTCTGTTCTGTGCGGGCTTTTCGCAGCGCCAGGGATATTGCAGGTCGAACGGCCAAGATCCCCCTCACCCCCTCCAGAGCCCACTTTCGGGTGAGGGCGAGCGAGACGCCACCGCAGCGGTTTGACCGGGATTAGCTGATCCCGATTCTGCCGGGCTGCCCATCCGGAATGCGAAAGTTCTTTCAGCAGGCGGCAGGATAAAAATATTTTTAGCCAGCCGAATCCAGTCTGCATCGATTGAAACAAAGCCCTTGGCTTTTAACCATGTACCTTCTGTAATCACGAAGTAATCACCTCTTAAATTATTTGACTTATTCTACTTATTAGGGCTTTCAAAAATTTAATATCCGGCACTTTATAAAAGAAAATATATCTTTGCGTTTAAGCAAAAATTGGATTTTACGCACCGGATGGTGGTGGGGTGGGCGGGTTCACTCCAGATGGAAAGCTGGCAATAAAGGATGTCTGTAAACCCGCCCCTACAGCCACTCAATGCCAGCTCTCCTGACTCATTCAGTCCAAGCAGCCCCTGCAACTATAACGCCGGCAGCATCCATACCAATCTTAACTCTGCTGTTCTGGAAGCGATCCTGTTTTGACATTTCCTAAATTGTAACAAATATTTTATTATTTTACCTCTCTTTTGTAAAAAAAATGTAAATTATGCGTTAGCCCCATTTTTATTCGATACCGACTTGCAATCAAAGGAATTGCTTTCCGTATTTTTACTGAGGGGCGGGGTGCGAGCTAACCCCTCTGCCAATCTTTGGCGCTGAAATAACTGGGCGAGAGGTGCCACCGATTGACTCTACGCCCAAAAGCAACCCAGTTGCCGGCAGCCGGCAACTGCACCCCTTCCCTGAGGGTGCCGCTGCACGCGCCAGTTGTGGGCCACTCAGACAGCCAGGGCCATTGGCCATCTCACCTTCCGGGGAGGGGGAATTACCCCCTCAGTTATTAATTTTTGCTATTTTTGCCCAAATTTGCTAAAATCTATACCACCAACAAGCCAGGGATAATTGCAGGAGAAGAAACATCAGTCTTAGGTATAACAGGGCCAAATTGTCCGGCTAGGCAAAAGCCCTAAACAATTTTACCCAACCTCTAATTATATAGCAGCAGATCATATTGGGCACGGACATTAATGGCATGGCGCATGGATCGGGGCGCATGGATCGGGGCACATGGGAAAGACTCACAGAAATGCCATGCATGCGTTCTGGCCATGCATGCGTTCTGGCCATGCATGCGTTCTGGCCCATGTCTTAACCGAAGTGCATACTGCTATAAGTATTTTGCTGGTATGTATTCCAAGCGCTTTTGTTGAAAATTCCAACTATAGCGTTTCTCAGATTAGTGTGCTACTGAAAAACTCGGTAGGGGCGGGCTTTTGTGCCACCGGCACTACGAAATTGGGTTTTTTTCTCCGTCGAGATAGTTTTCGTTCGGCGTGAGCGCCTATTCCACCGGCCAAGTGCGCTCCCCTTGGAACATTTCTAGCACGGACAGAGCCCAGCTCCACAAATCGGTGCGCCGCGTCACGGGGAAGCCGTTTGCCTGTTCTGGGGAGCAGTAAGCCGGTGTCATGGCTCCGCTACCGGGTACGATTAGGGTGGTGTCTGGCTCCCCTAACTGCTCTGTTTCCAGTGTGCCGGTTGCGCTTAAGCCAAAGTCTGTAAACCAACCAGTCGTAAACGGCACGGGGGTACTGCCCCACTTCCCATCAGGACGCCCCGCACCGGCGTCTTTGCCCGCTGCAGGAAGCGGAAGCCGGTGCCGGTTTAGATGCGCTGTCGTCACCCCAGAATTTAGCCGGTGGGCGACAGCCGCGCAAACCCAACACCGGCATCTACAGCGCCGGTCGCAGTTATACCTGCGTTCGCTAAGTCAAGATTTCAAACACCGGCTGTCTCTGCTGTTTTAAAGCTATTAAAGTGAGGCATCACTTCTCTGGCAAACAGTCGCATAGAGGCAGCGGAGTTTTCTACCGAAATGGTGTTGAAGTTCACCTGCATAGATGCAATCTCAAAACCCCCAACCTGTTCATAGCAGCGGAAGATCGTCTGCCGCAATTTTTCGGGTGTGCCAATCCAAGCCGCTCCCTTCTCTACTTGAGATTCAAAGGTTTCCTGCTGCAGTCCAGCGATGATCTTGTCATAGCCGGGATAGTCCGCCGAACTGGTATTCGTTACCCAATCAGAAGCAGCTTCTACCAAAGATTCCAAATAGTCATTCAAGGGTTGACGAGCAATCGCGATTGCCTCGTCTGCTGTTGGCGCACAGAACATGTGAAAAGCCAGCATTACCCTGCCCTGCCCTGGATGACCAGCCGATTTCCAGGCATCTCGATAGAGCTTGATTAGCTCAGCCATTTTCCCGCCTGCCAAAGGAATTGCCATTACTCCATAACCCTTCTGACCGGCAGCTACAAAAGATTCTGGCGTCGCCAGAGCAGCCACCCAGAAGGGAGGACGGGGAGTTTGAGTTGGACGGGGCAAAGAGGTAACGCTGTCAAAGCGGTGAAACTGACCCTCCATCGTCACATTCTCTTCTTCCAGCAGGCGACGCACCTGTTCCATCCCCTCCTCAAAGCGGGCGCGGCTCTCGTTCAAACCGATCCTGAATCGGGCAAATTCATGGGGCAGAAATGCACGCGCAAAGCCAACTTCCAAACGTCCGTTGGAAATGGCATCCAGCATGCCAATCTCGCCCGCCAGTTTGAGTGGATTGTTGAACACAGGCAACACGGCTCCAGTGATCAGGCGAGCTTTTTGAGTTCGTTGGGACGCAGCTGTTAGAAAAACGATCGGATTAGGGCTGTATCCGCCATATCGGTGGAAGTAGTGTTCGACGATCCGAACATGGGTGTAGCCCAGTTGATCGCAGAGACTGACCAGATGGAGCGCTTCGTTAAAATACTGCGCTCCTGACTTCTGTTGAGGGCTAACATCGGGGAAAAACTGTAAACCAAATTCCATCTTGTTTTTAGCGGTGACAAAGAATTAACTCAAGTGGCTACTTAACTCAAGTTGCTACTTACCAGTGAGTCAGGTGAGATCCCCCCCTAGCCGGAGCGGTGCCCCCGGCCCCGTTTGGGGGGATCTGGATGCAAAGACCTTGTAGGTAGCAACTTGGGTGAATTATGTTGGACAGCTCAATTGCAGTCCGTTGATGGTGCCTACTTTTCAGTGATGGTGGCTTCAATTTCAATGTCCAGCTCTGACCGGCATATATCCGAATGCAAATAGATGATAGAATCAGAAGCTGCGAAAGTGTTCTTAACCATCTGTTGAACGACCGGCAGATCGGAAAGCTTGCGGAGGTAAATAGTGAAGGCGCGAGCGTAAAGCGCCGGATCTGGAAGTCCACGGTTAAAGCCCTGACGTTCAAACACCAGCCCCATGTTATCGATCGTGATGTCAAACTGTTGGCAAATATCGCCTTGGCCCACAGACTGATGACCTTTGATGCTGGCTGTTCCGGACAGATAACCAATCCGCTTGCCATTGCGTTTGATCACAGTCCCTCTGGCAAAGCTGGGTGAACGCGGCCCATACTGAGGCGGGTAGTAGTAGGCTGAAACTTGTTCGGGATTCTCTACATTTGTGATGTTTTCCTTCACCGCCATGAAGTATATCACATAGGTGTCATCGGCAATGCCTACGGCAGTTCCTGCAGGCAATTTTCCAGGGAAGTCTGTTCCATAAAATTTTTCAAACGCTAGCGATCTCCCCTGACAGAAGGATTTATAGTTTTCCAGCCCCCCGCTCTCATCATTAATGTAGGGGACATAGTTCCAAATTCGACATAAATTCCAGCCTCGGGTCAGTTCCAGCCAACTCAGGTAGATGTTATAGACAGGTTCGGCGAGGGGATAGGTTATTGGTTGCGCCAAAGCCCCAATCAACTGCGAGTCTGTTTCCAGCAGATGAAAACCTTGCTGTTTGTATAGTTTTCCCACTTCGCTTGGGTAATGGCTAGTTGATTGCTCTCCGAGGAAGGGGATATTGACGTACAAATCAATTCCATCTCTGCTAGAAACGCAGCGGTTTGTTTCGCTGGCGAAACAAATATTCAAGCCTTGTGAAAAGGCTAAATTAGGGTGGTTCATCTTACTGGGAAAGGATGTGCTAGTTGTTGTTTGCGACAATTCGCCCTTCTCGAAATCCTGATCGGCAGAGCAGAACGCGGCCTCCTGTTACAGAAAGTTAAAGCCATTTGGAGCAAGC
>JALOOK010000193.1 GCA_025454445.1 Oscillatoria sp. Prado101
TAGAGCGGCGCGGACTTGCTGAACAGTACGAACTGGACGTGCAAATTATTGGCCGGTTCTCCTTGCGGCGGAAAAACCAGAGCGATTTTTGAGTTTAGATTTTAGAGTTTGCCGGACTTACGCAGCGACACTTGATTGTGGGTTAGGCTATCGCTAACCGGCACTACATATAGAGGCAGATACCATGTTATACTATCTAGTATTTTCTGAGCGGAAAATTCTTTACTGCCGCCTTTTTCAATCCAAAATTCAAAATCTAAAATCCAAAATAGGTACGATTGCCATTCTCCTGTGCTAAGCCCACTCGTTATGCTTTGCGCGCTCCACCGGCTCGCATGCAGACTGTGGCAAAGACTTGCGGCCAGCCCCCTGCGCCAAAATACTCAGCCCGTCTAATTTGAATCCCCTGTAAGTCACCCCCTCAGAGGGATGCCATTCATAAATCGGCGGGCTTCCCTCCTCATATTCCTCTGCGGTGACTGCCAGATATCTAAAACTTTGCTTCTGGGAGAGCAGCATTACCGGTATTTCTTCCCCTGCAGGAGCGACAAGCTTGTGGGTGGCTGTAAAAATACTCATCACAAATACCTTGGTAAATTTTAAGAATTAGACGGGCTTCGACTGTTCTAATGATTAACTATTCTTTGGCGGATATCTGTGATCTCGTGTCGGGAAAGAAGGTGACAGTATTCTCGTTTCTGTGTGAGCTGCGTCATTGCCAGCGCTCCCACTTTCTGCAGGCCGGGTGGTAATAGCCCTCACCCCCCTTACTCAGACGCTATGGGCGCGTTCTGCAAGAGCGGCAGAAGGGGGGGGGGACTAAATCCCATATCCCATGAGGGGAGAGGGTTTGGGGTGAACCGGCGAGAGCTGTTTTGCCGGTTGGGCGCAACCGAAACCGGGGATTATCCCAGCGTCGAATCGCTCGATTTTAGATTTGAGAGTCTCAACCCCTTTCCACACGCTGGTCAGAGATGATTTATAAAGGAAATATTAAAGGCCAGCCCACGTCTAGTTGGCAAATTATCCCCCCGTCACCCCCTCTAAAAAAGGGGAAATTCTCAGAAGTCATTTATAAAGTAAATATTAAATGCCCGGTGCGGGCCGGCTTGACCCCCCCTACACCCCCTAAAAAAGGGGGGGAACGGTACTGAGAAACCCGTATTCTTACAAAAACCGGCTTTCTGGCGTGTACTGGGGAGTCGGAGGCGAGTAGTGGTGGTTTATATTTTCTTTATAACTGATCGGTGAGCGCAGATGTTTGTGGATTGATCTGAGGGGGTCAGATGGGAAGCATTCCGGTTAAACCCTAGCTAAAAGAGAGTCGATAAAACCCCAGCAGAATCTATCGCGATTTAACCGCGAGCGAAATCTTTTCTACCGGAAGTGAGAGGGCGTTCCCTCTGCCGGTCGCACCACTGCAAAACCCGATTCCAGGCCCACCAGCGGTCGGGGTCGCCAGCAATCTGCTGGCTCGCCAAGCTGCTGAGATAGCCCACATGACCGCCGTACTGGGTGAGAAGCAAATCCAGGCTGGGATTGCCGGCACAGGCGGCTTGCAAGTCAGGGACAATGGTCGGGTCAAATAGGGGGTCGTCTGCAGCGTACAGGATGAGAGTGGGTTTGCGCAGTTGAGGTAGCAGGGGGAGGGCGCTGCTGGCGTCGTAATAAGCTTCCACCGATGAGAAACCCAGTGGCCCGATTACCAGTTGATGGTCAAAGCCCCAGATGCTGTTAGCCCGGTTGATGGCCGCAGGGTCGATGGCGTGGGGGTGAGCCTCGTGCAGCCGCCAAGCCAGTTTTTTCAGTTCTTTGGCGATTGCTTTTTCTAGATATTTGCCGACCGGATGTTTGACTAAATAGGACAGGGAGCGGTTGGAATCCACACTGGGACAAATCACCGCACCGCCTCCCAGGTCGGTTGACTTCAGCCCCAGTTCTTGGCACAGGGCCAGATCCTGGGATGCTTTGACACCCCACAGGGCAAGTTGCCCTCCCAGGGAGAAGCCGGTGAACCAGAAGGGCGCGGGACAGCCCATTGCCTTGGCTCCTGCGGCAATGCGGACAAAATCTTCTCCTTCGTACAAGCCATCTGAAGTTAGGGTGGGAGAGAGCTGGCCGGTTTTGCCGTGGGCCCGCCAGTCAAACAGAACCACCGCATAGCCCCGGGCAAATGCCTTGCGCCCCAGCAGTCTGAGAAACCACTGGTTGTCCAGATCGCCGGTAATGCCATAGGTGCCGACAATCGTGCCCAGAGGCCGGTCAGGGATGGCCACAAGGCCAAAAATCGGCACGCCCTGTGCGCCCGTGAAGATTTTCTCCTGGTAACGGGGTTCTGGGTGCCGGGTGGTTTTTTCCCAGGTGTGGCTAGCCCTACGAGCCACATGGACGGTCATCGCCAGACCGTTTTTCAGCAAAACAGGTGGGTTGTAGGAAGGATAAGCCATAAATCTGCGTTTTAATAAATCTTAATATATTAATATAGAGGCGCAGCAGATATATCGGGCTTCCCCGCCCCGAACTCCCGCACCCCACACCCCACACCCCAAAGCCCTAACCCCTAACATTGGGCGATGGGGCAATGGGACATTGGCCATTGGGGAGTGCTGAAAATCACACCGCTGTCTCTGGGGCCATGCCCGATCAGCCATGCCCGATGCGCGGAAAGCCCCACAGACCCTGGGGAAAATATTGCCAGCTTGTTTCCAGACTTCGGCCCTGAGATCCAGGATTTATACCTGTGACATAATTCATTTCGCGCCCTCTGTGCGCTGCTCTCCTGTGGCTGCAATCCAAGATAGGATTAATCTTAATTTTGATTTTAGATATCAGTCCCCGTTCTCCTGAAGACTCATGAACCACTATTTGTCACGTCTGCTGGCCCTGGTTTTAGTCGTCGCCATTGGCTTGGCCGGCTGTACAGGCGATATGTCCAATTTAACCGGCAACTATCGCCAGGACACACTAGCCGTAGTCAGCAGCCTGAAAGCGGCCATTGAGATGCCAGACGACTCTCCCGAGAAAGCAGCGGTGCAGGCGGACGCCCGTCAGAAGATTAATGACTTTGCCGCTCGCTACAACCGGGGTCAGTACACCAAACTGACCTCCTTTACGACCATGCGCACCGCCTTGAACTCCCTAGCCGCCCATTACAATGCCTACCCCAACCGGCCCCTGCCTAAAAAGCTTAAAGACCGGCTTGAGACGGAGTTCCAGCAGGTAGAGGCAGCCGTCAACCGAGGCGCTTAACCGAGAGAGACAAAACCGCGATGCTGAGTCGCGCAGCCGCAACCTTTGCACGCAAATTCTGCGATGCTGAGTCACGCAGTCGCTACCGCTACGGCGGTAGCTCAAACATACCGTTAAAGTAAATTCACAGTAAATTCAGAGGTGCATGGGGGAAGAAATATTTTTGTCAGTTGAATCCTGGAAACGGAATTGAAAATGAGATTTTCCCAACATCTTGCAGTTTCAAAACTCTGGCAGAGCTGGTATCGCCCTGTAATCGCAGCTGCCAGCACAGCACTCCTCAGTTTGCACACCGGCAGCCTGCCAGCCCGAGCCCAAGCAACGGCTTACTGCCAGTCCTCCGTGGAGGAAGTTACTGAATTAGATAACTTGCGGCAAGCTGCCTTTAAGGGAAACAAAGACGCCCAAACCCGCTACAGCTCCCTTGTGGCTAAACGGGCTGAGCTACTGCAGGAGTGCCGCAGCCGAACCTGGCCCCAAACCCAGGCCATTTGGCTGCGCCTGTATGCTTGCGATATCGAGCCGGGAGTTCTCGAAGGCGTCCTCGACCGGATTGTTGCCCGAGGGTACAACCACGTCTACGTTGAATATTTTTACGACGGCCAAGTTTTGCTGCCAGAAGCGGAAAATCGCAGCGTTTGGCCATCTGCGGTGCGCGTCCGAGGGAAAGAAAACGTCGATCTGCTCGCTCAAGCGATTCAAAAAGGAAGAGAGCGGGGTCTGAAGGTCTACGCATGGCTGTTTACCATGAATTTTGGCTATACCTACAGCCAGCGCCCAGACCGGCAGCAGGCGATAGCTCGCAAGGCCAATGGCCAGACCAGTTTTTCGGAACTTAAGAATAACGACGCCGAAACAGACATCAAGGCTGCAGAGGGTGATGTGAGCAAAGTCTTCATCGATCCCTACCATCCGCAAGCGCGACAAGACTACCTTTGGGTGGTGAATGCGGCACTGCAGCGCCGTCCGGACGGGGTGCTGTTCGACTACGTTCGCTACCCTCGCGGCACAGGGACAGAGTCCGTGGTCAGCAAGGTTCACGACCTCTGGCTTTACAGTGCCGCCACCCAGCAAAGTCTTTTGCAACGCGCCGGCAACCAAAAGGGGCGAGAGCTGATCCGGCGATACCTCTCTCAGGGTTTCATCTCTACCAAGGATGTCGAAGAGGTGAATAAACTATACCCCACAGAAGCACAGCCCCTCTGGCAAGGTCGCCGCGTCGATGCGACCAAAACTGTCAGCTCGGTGTCACAGCTGCAAGCTGACCTTTGGTATCTCAGTGTGGCCCATGTGGTGCAGGGGATCGTAGATTTTGTCAATCTGGCGGTTGCGCCGGTGCAGCAGCAAGGAATTCCCGCAGGAGCGGTATTTTTCCCCGGCGGGAACAAATCCGTCGGTCGGGGAGGATTTGATTCCCGCTTGCAGCCTTGGGATCGCTTTCAAAGCACGACGGAATGGCATCCGATGGCCTATGCCAATTGCGGGAACAATAACAGCCGCTGCATTGTTGAAGAGATCCAGCGGGTTTTGAGTATGGCACCACCAGGCACCAAGATTATACCGGCTCTCGCCGGCACTTGGGGAGAGTCGCTGAAAAATCGTCCGCCCCTGGAAGCTCAAATGCAGGCAATCCGCCGCGCTTTCCCGCAAATTAATGGGGTCAGCCATTTCGCTTATTCTTGGCAAGAACCAGAGGCTGACCGCGACCGCAAATTCTGCGAACCTCGTTAAGCTGTCGGCGGTTATAGCGTTTCTCCTTAGCACACTAATCTGAGAAACGCTATATAGCGGTTCTAAGCTTTTAGGCTTTTAATCTTCCTATCCGCCCAAAGTCGGCGTCGCCGACAAGACGGCGTTCCCAGGCTCCGCCTGGGAACGAGGGATAAACTCTATATAGCGGTTATAAATGATTTGTGTTCTTTGTGATGGTCCAGAAACCCGGTTTCTCAAAGAAACCGGGTTTCTACCTTCTCACAACTCGAAGATAAACGCTATATATCTATTAACCAATGACAAAATTCACCAGTTTCCCCGGCACTACAATCGCCTTTTTAATCTGTTTGCCTTCGATGAAACGCTTGGCAAGTTCTGATTCTCGGGCGTACTGTTCCAGGGCTTCTTTGCCCGCATCCGCCGGCACTTGAATTGCACCTCTGGTTTTGCCGTTGATTTGAATGACTAAAGTGATTTCATCCACCACTAAAGCCGCTGGGTCTGCAACCGGCCAAGTTTGCGCGTGGACTGAATTTTGATGGCCGGTGCCCCGCCACAATTCTTCGGCGATATGGGGCGCAAAGGGTGCCAAGAGCACCAGCAGTGTCTCAATCCCTTCTCCATAAACCGGCGAGTCTTTGCAGCTGGCATCGGCAAGGGCGTTGCTCAGTTTCATCAGTTCAGAAACGGCTGTGTTAAACTGGTATTCGCCCTCTAGATCGTCTGTCACTTCTTTGATCGCGGTGTGAATCGCCCGCCGCAAGTCTTTTTCAGCTTTGGTGAGAGTTTCCCCCCCTCCCAGCACGCGGGGAGGGGGTAGAGGGTGGGGTTCCCCCGCACCGGCAACTTCCGCCACCAATCGCCAGACGCGGTTGAGGAAGCGGAATTGCCCCTCCACGTCGGCGTCATCCCACTCCAGGTCTTTTTCTGGGGGTGCTTTGAAGAGGATGAACATCCGCGCTGTGTCCGCTCCGTATTTGCCCATCACGTCCAGCGGATCGACGCCGTTGTATTTGGACTTGGACATTTTTTCGTAGAAGACTTGCAGCGGTTCGCCGGTAGCTGGGTCTTTGGGGTTGGCGGGATCTTCTATTTGGGAGGGCGGGATGTATTTGCCGGTGGTGCGGTTTTTGTAGGTCATGCCTTGCACCATGCCCTGGGTGAGCAGGCGCTGGAAGGGTTCGTCGAAATTGAGCAAACTCCGGTCGCGCAACACCTTGACAAAAAAGCGCGAATAGAGTAAGTGCAAAATCGCGTGTTCAATGCCGCCGACATACTGGTCTACCGGCATCCAGTCATTGACTTTGGCGGGGTCAAAAGCCTGCTGGTCATTGTTGGCGTCGGGATAGCGCAAGAAATACCACGAGGAATCGATAAAGGTGTCCATCGTGTCTGTTTCCCGTTTCGCCGGCTCCCCGCAGCTTGGACACGGCACGTTTACCCAGGCGGTGAGCTGGACTAGGGGCGATGGCCCACGGCCTGAAAACTCGACATTTTCGGGCAACAGCACCGGCAATTGGTCTTCTGGCACCGGCACTGTGCCGCATTTGGGACAGTGAATCACGGGTATGGGTGCGCCCCAGTACCGCTGGCGGGAGATCAGCCAGTCTCTGAGCCGGTATTGCACTCGCGCTTTGCCGAATCCCTGTCCCTCGGCGTGCTGAATAATGGCCATTTTCCCTTCCGTGGAGGGCATGCCGTCAAATTGACCCGAATTCACCATAATCCCCGGGTCAGTGTAAGCCTCTCGTAGCGCCGGCGTCTCGCCTGTGCTGTCAGGAGGCACAATCACCACTTGAATGGGGAGATTGTTTTGTTTGGCGAATTGGAAGTCCCGCGTGTCGTGCGCCGGTACGCCCATGACTGCGCCGGTGCCATATTCGTAGAGGACGTAATTGGCAATCCAGATGGGAATTTCTGCGCCGGTGAAGGGATTGATGGCAATACCGCCGGTGGGGATGCCGCGCTTGGGCTTGTCCTCGGCGGTGCGCTCGATTTCGCTCTCGCTGGCGACTTCTTTGATGAAAGCGTCCACAGCAGCTTGTCGGTCTGGGGTTGTGACGCGGGGGGTGAGGGGGTGTTCTGGTGACAGCACAACATAAGTCACCCCGAACACCGTATCGGGGCGGGTGGTGTACACGCCGATTTTCTCGTCCATCCCGACGATCGGGAATTCCAAGTACGCGCCGGTGGACTTGCCAATCCAGTTGGCCTGCATGAGCTTGACGCGATCTGGCCAGCCGGTGAGTTTGTCCAGGTCACTGAGCACTTGTTCGGCGTAGTCGGTGATTTTGAAGAACCACTGGCGCAGCAGTTTGCGCTCCACTTTGGCACCGGAACGCCAGGAACGACCTTCGTTATCGACTTGCTCGTTCGCCAGCACGGTTTGGTCAACCGGGTCCCAGTTGACTGCGGCTTCTTTTTGGTAAGCCAGACCGGCTTGGAAAAACTGCAGGAATATCCACTGCGTCCATTTGTAGTAATTGGGCGCACAGGTGGTGACTTCTCTGTTCCAGTCGAAGGAGATGCCCAGTTTCTGCATCTGGCCTTTCATCTGGGCGATGTTTTTATAAGTCCACTCGGCGGGAGGAATACCCCGCTCAATTGCCGCGTTTTCTGCCGGCAGTCCAAAAGCGTCCCATCCCATTGGATTGAGGACGCGATAGCCTTGCATCCGCTTCAGTCGGGCGATGACATCTACGATCGTGTACACGCGGACGTGGCCCATGTGCAGGTTGCCCGACGGGTAGGGGAACATGGACAGGGCGTAGAATTTCGGCTGCTCGCTGTCTGTGGGCGTCTCGTCTAAGTTCAGTTCCGCCCAGGTATGCAGCCACTTTTCCTCAATCGCTGCTGGGTTGTATCGGGACTCCATGTTCGGGGTTTGGGATTAGGGGGTTGGTGTTTGGGGTTAGGGGTTGGAGGGTAGGGTTTAGGGGTTAGGTGTTAGGGTTTAGGGGTTAGGGGGTTGGTTTCACAAGCAACCCAATGCGATGATGCCCAATCGCCCATTGCCCCAATGCGATGATGCCCACTGCCCACT
>JALOOK010000560.1 GCA_025454445.1 Oscillatoria sp. Prado101
TGCTGGGCGGCTTGTGGGAATTTCCGGGCGGTAAGGTGGAGGATGGGGAAACCGTCCAAGCTTGTATTCGGCGGGAAATTCTGGAGGAGTTGGCGATTGAGGTTGACGTGGGGGAGCATTTAATTAGTGTTGAACACGCTTACACTCACTTCCTGGTGACGCTGAATGTTTATCACTGCCGGCATGTTGGCGGGGAGCCTCAGCCTTTGGAGTGCGATGAGATTCGCTGGGTGAGGCTGGAGGAGCTTGACCAGTTTGCTTTTCCGGTGGCGAATGTGAAGATTATTGAGGCGCTGCGGCGGGATGCTGGGTGAGGGTTGGGGTGGGTTCTTGCTGGGAACGAGGGTGCGAGGGTAAGGGAGGCGGAGCCGACCGAGCTGCATTCCCAGCCTGAGGCTGGGAACGAGGGTGTGCCCCATGTCCCATGCCCCATGCCCCATGCCCCATGCAGTGTCAGGCGCGAGGGCGCTCTGGGAAGCGCACCGTGAAACAGGAACCAGCGCCTGGTTCGCTCTCGACAAAGATGTCGCCGCCCAGCATCTGGCACAAGCGCTGGCTGATGGCCAGCCCCAAGCCGGTGCCGCCATATTTGCGGGTGGTGGAGGCGTCCGCTTGGGTGAACGCTTGGAAAATATGGTCTATCTGCTCTTTTGTCATGCCAATGCCGGTGTCTTTTACCTCAAAAACGAACAGAGATGAAGGTGGAAGGTTGGAGGTTGAATCTGTATCGGTTTCATCCGCGACAGTTTGCACGGTATCTTTTTTAACGTTGAGGGCAATCGCGCCCTTTTCGGTGAATTTTGCCGCGTTGCTGAGCAGGTTCAGGAGTACCTGCCGCACTTTGGTGAGGTCAGAGTGCATAATCCCGATATCGGAAGGGCAGTTTATCTGCAAGGTATTGCCATTTTTCTCCACCAGCGGTTGGACAGTGTCGGCCACGTCCTTAACAAGATTGGCAACATTAATGGTTTCCAAATAGATGGTCACTTGACCGGCTTCTATCTTAGAAATGTCGAGAATATCGCTGATCATGTTCAGCAGGTGTCTGCCGGCGTTCTGGATTTTCTCAAGATCCGGTATCAATTCGTGGACTTCCAAATCCTGCGCTTCTTCTGCGAGGATCTCGCTGTAGCCGATGATGGCGTTCAAGGGGGTGCGCAGCTCGTGGCTCATGTTAGCGAGAAAGGCGCTCTTGGCCCGATTAGCGGCTTCAGCTTTATAGGCGGTATTTTGCAATTCTTCGGTGTACTCTGCTACCCGTTTTATGAGATGATTGAGAGAAACTGTCAGCTTGCCAATTTCATCGCTGGTTGTCACGGGTGCCTGGAGGTCAAAATTTGATTCTGCTGTCACCCGCTCAGCTACTTTTGTTGTGGCTTCCAGGGGAGCGGAGATCGCCCAGCTCGTGTAGGATATGAGAGCGACTGCCAGCGCAACTGACACCAGCAAGCTGATTATAATAATGCTGGTTCCGAGTGTTTCCGCGCTCTCGTAGGCTTGAAAGGCCATACCGGCACGCTCGCGAAATTGGCCAGCTAGGGTGGCTGAATCTCCTGACAAGTTATTCAGCTGCAAAGCAATTTGGCTGCGCTCCAAATTTCTCAGGGATTCCCGCGCTGCTTTCAGGTTTGCCTGATTCGGAGCGGTCGAGTTAACTGGCTTTAAAAGGTCGTTGATTTCTTTGGAGTAGGCGGCAACGGCACCGGCATAATTTTTACTTAATGTTAGCAGCCGGTTTTTCTCATCTTCAGTGAGGGTGCGGTTGGCGAGTGTCAAAGCATTCAGTTCTGCTAGCTGCTGGTTTATGCCTACAATATACTCTCGCCATTGAGAAACTTCTTTCTCAAAAAGTTGGGGGTTAGTTAAGACAGGCGCAAACATTTGCTGCTGAACTCTGGCCCGCAAGCCTTCTGCGGTGAGTGCTGTCAGGGTGTCGGCTGTTTGTAAAGTCGCTGTTACTTGCTCTTTTACTTGTTCCTTGTATTGACTTTCAATCACTCTTCCCGTAATAGCGCCGGCAATAGCTAGACTAATTGCCAGAGCCGATCCCAAGCTAATTTTCTGTCTGATTCCCAATCGCTTAAACAATTGTCTAAAGCCGATTTTAGTCAAGCTGTTAGGTGGCTCCTGCGGGGCGATCGCAGAATTTCCTGTTTGGCTATCCGGGGAGAGTCTAGAAATTTTGAATGCCATAAAAAGTATTCGTGCGAGGTTCTCAAGATGGAATGTCACGCAAAACCGGCTGTTCAGGAGTTCCAGTTTACCATTTATGTTCTGCCCTTTCGCTGAATTACTAAAAGTAATTTTTATAGCTTTTTTGGCCCTGATGTCCTCTTTCATGCGCCGGCTTGGCAAGCGCAAGCAGAAATTATTCTCAGTCCCGCGCTTACAGAAATATGTGAACCGTTAAATTTACTTAGGTTTCCAACTTAACTCCAAACAGGTGAAATATTGCTGCTGCGCCAGGTTTTCGGGCTACCGCTCCCCACAGATATTTGAGGTGAAGGAAACCCGCGCAACCGCCAGCAGCCTGGATACATCCGTATTATTGTAATTCAAAAAGCATTTTGAATATTATAACCCAAGTTGCAACTTTTGGACGCATTGGGCATGCATCGGGGGCAGTTGGGCACTGGGCACGATCTCTGCCCCCCCCCCGCCTGTGCGGGAGTTGCCGGTACGCTGTTGCGCCGCGCCGCAGTCAGCCGGTGTTGCTTCCCGATCCCAAGTGAGCGCCGGTGCGGGAGTTATATCATATCGGGTCAGGCCGGTGTTCGACCGGCACGATTGGGCGTTCCACAAGTGTTTTGCAATAACGGTGCCACCGAATATCATATCAGTGGTGAACAGTGTGGGGGCTTGAACACCTGCTGCCCCCTACCTGATAAGCTTTTGCGCTTTTAATCTGCTTATTGTGGAAAAAAGGCAGTCGCGCTTCGGAACTGCGCACCACCGATGAAAATT
>JALOOK010000194.1 GCA_025454445.1 Oscillatoria sp. Prado101
TGTTCGCTGCAAATTAAGAAGCACTTGCAGCTGCAAGGGAAGGAGATTGCTCTAGCGCACCCGATGGAATTGCTGGATTGCTCGATTCGCGGGGTGAAGCTTCAGACAAGTTAAACCAGAAAGAAGGCAAATTATATCTGCCTTGGCGTTTTGGGGTTGATTGCTGCAAAAAGTGAAAGCGTAGAAACCGGGTTTCGCCGAAGAAACCCGGTTTCTATCAAACCGGCACCAAAGTCGTTTTAACTTGCGGTTGGCGCTCACCCGTGACAGCCATCGCCATACCTGCCGGTGCAGCTAAAGTTACACCACGGCGCACCGGTTTAACTGGGCGGCTGTCAGCCATTGCCATTTCATAGCGCGACACAATTGTAGCCAGTGCCAGCTTCATTTCAAACAGGGCAAAAGCCATGCCAATGCAGCGCCGGTTACCGCCGCCAAACGGCAAATATTCATAAGGAGAGAATTGCTTTTCCAGAAAGCGCTCAGGCTTGAAACGCTTGGGTTCCGGATAGATATCCTCCCGATGGTGAGTCAGGTAAATATTGCCAATTACCACCGCACCGGGCTCGAACTCCCAGCCCCCAATCTCCACCGGCGCTTTCACTTTCCGGGGGAAAGTCAGCATCCCCACAGGGTAAATGCGCAGAGTTTCCGAGCAAACCGCATTCAGATAGGGAAGTTTAGCTACTGCATTGGGGTCTAACTCACCGCCGAGAGAATCTAATTCACTTAGAAGCTTCTCGCGCACCTCCGGGAGAGTGTAAATCCAGTACAGCGCCCAAGCGAGAGCAGATGCAGTAGTTTCGTGACCGGCAAAAAGAAGAGTGATCAACTCGTCGCGTAACTCCTGATCCGTCATCGGCTGACTTTCTGCATCCACAGCAGACATCAGCAAAGAGAGAATATCAGTGCGAGAGGCATCTGGCTGTTCCCGGCGCTGCTGAATTTCAGCGTAGATGAGATTGTCAATTTGCTGCTGCTGGCGGAGGAAGCGCCCCCAGGGACTCCAAGCACCTAAATCCCGCTGCAGCCAGCGCAAATATAGCAGGGCGGAACTCCAGGGAGAGCTGATAGAATCAAGCATGGAAGTGAGGAGTGAGCGCAGTTGATCCAAACGCTCGCCCTCGCGCATGCCAAATACAGCGTCTAAAATTACCCGCAGGGTGATTTCTTGGGTGGCGGAACGGACTGGAAACGGTTTGCCGGCACTCCGCTGGGAAATCACTGCCAGAGTGATGTCGCAGATAAGATTGCCATAAGCCCGCATGCGCTCACCGTGAAAGGGCGGCGTCAGCAACTGGCGCTGGCGCTGGTGGCGAAAGCCATCCAACAAAATCACTGACTGATCTCCCACCAGAGGTCGCAAAATCCCGTTTACCTCACCGGTGGCAAACAGCTTGGGATCTGCGGTAAAAAGCTTCTGAATTGCCTGCGGGTCACTCAACATTACAAATTTAAAGGGGCCCAACCGGGCTGTGAAGGTTTCACCGTGCGCTTTTGCCGATGTTTCCAGGTATTCCAGGGGGGAAGCAATCCACTGGAGTTGCTGTATCAAGGGTAGCGTCTGTGGCCCAGAAGGCAGTTTCATACAGGCTTTACTTTTTTAAAATGATTTTCCCTTTTTAAGCTAGCAGAAGTTTCTGAAAATGGGTAGGGCTTGGGGAAAATCTGCCGCCCGATTTCCACTAAGTACTTAAGTGCTGACTCTAAAGTGGGGTGCGGGCTAAAGTCCTTTCTCGTGAACCCGCCGATCGCGGCACCGCCCCTACCACGCACGCAGCTACAGCCATTGATGCTGAATTTTCAAGTCCCGACTTTGCATGATTTTTTCAAACAAATCTGTTGGCAGCGCCCGCTCCACCGGCCACACTCCTGGCTGGTTCAATTTGCCAGAAAGCAGCAGTTCTGCTATCGTGCCGCTGCCAATGCCGGTGGCAACTGCAGCGCTTTCATGTACGGCGGACGACACAAAACGGGCCGGCTTGCCATCCTTGCGACCGGCAACTTCAGCGCGAACCGCCACCCCAGTGCCGGTGAACAGATTTGTCACAGCCGTCATTCGATAGCTAACCTGCGATAAAAATTCGATAGCGCCCTCATTCTTCAGCCAGCTTTTCGGCAACCAATTGGCGACAAGCCAGGTCATGTGATTGTAAAAATCCGGCAGCGTGCCGAATTTGGCAATCACCGTTTTGACGGGAAAAGATTCAGGCAGCGTCATGGATTCTGGCATATCAAACCAGTAGACGCCGGTTTGGCCATAGGGCGGCGGCAATTCAACAGTTTCGCGCTCGCTGTAGGGCGTAACTTGCTGCCACTTGCTATCCAACCAAACGTCAAATGGCTCTTGCAAACCCAGAAAAGTCGTCCGCATTACTGTCACACCGGCACCGCCAGAACCCGCCACCACATAACTCAGGTGAATGCGTTCCGCTGCAGAAAGCTGTTCCACACCCAGGCGAACCAAGCTGTTAGAAACCCCCGGAAAAATGCCGGTGTTGACAATCGCCGTCACGCCGGCAGCTTTGGCTGCGTCGCCCAGCGCCAGAGCTCTGCGAGTAAAGCCACGGCTGTCGCTGACATCGGCATAGTTGACGCCAAGCTCAATGCAAGTCTCCAGAACGCTGGGATCGCGGTGGTGAAACGGGCCCGCACAGTGGACGACCAGGTTAGAAGAAGCAATCGCCTTGCGCAGCGCCTCCTGATCCGCCAAATCCAAAGCCAGATACTGGACTTCCGGGGCTGGCATCGCCTCCGCCCCAGTCGCCCGACTCCTGCCGGTGATCGTAATCTGCGCCTGCGTGTGGGTGGCCAGGTCTTGCGCGACACTGCTGCCAATCCGCCCTCGCCCCCCAAGAATCAAAACCCGGTCTGTCATGGTTCGAGAATCGGTAATAGTAACTTCAGTTCACCATTTTGCAGCCAGCCGGTTCATCCGCACAAAGGATGACTTTATGTTATCTTACCGGCAAGCGTAAAGGTTTACTGCTTTTAGAGTCGGGTACGGGTCGTGAAGTGCAGCTTCCCGATCGGGCGTCCCTTGCGGCAGCCGGTGCGGGCTGGTTTTCCGAAAGGTAGGGTAGCGGTTTACCCACCTCAAACTAAATAGGCTTTCCTTCCTTGTGGTGAGTTGCAAGCTTTTTTCAGCTCCCGCAAAATAACCAGTTTCAAGCGTTATGTAACCCAAGTTGCAACTTTTGGAGGCGGAGCCTCCAAAAGGGCGTTCCCAGCTGCCAGGCTGGGAACGAGAGGAAAAATAACCAGTTTCAAGCGTTATGTAGCAAAGCTGTTTGTTATGGACAAGCTTCTGGCGGAAGCCACCTGAGAATGGCAGAAGGAAGAAGTGCGGGGAGCCATTTTTATCAGGAAATTGTTATGAAACTAGATTTGCGGAGATTTTACAAAGCATGCAACCCCAGCCAGAGCTTGCTCCAGAAAAATGATGCCGATAACCCTTACTATATCGATTTTTCACCGGTGCGAGGTCGCCAGTTAGTTGAGGAATTGAAGCGAACCATCACCCAGGCATCACCGGATGAAGCAACTTGCCAGCTGTTTGCCGCACCTGCTGGATCGGGTAAGTCCATAGAACTGACCAGACTGAAGGCGGAGTTGGAGGAGCGGGGATTTCATGTGGTTTATTGCAAGGCAACGCAGTATTTGAATCTGGGGGATGTGGATATCAGTGATATTTTGCTGATGATTGCCCGTCAGGTGAGCGAAAGCCTCAACAATATAAAAAGAGACCTGCAAGCGGGCAAAATGGCAGCGCTGAGCAACAACCATACAGAGCATTTGCTTGCAGCCACCGCCGGGAGTGGCACAGAGCATTCGCTGTTTGCCTTCAGTGGCAGAATTGCTCATAAAACCAAAGATACTGTGGAACTTGTTTGGCGGTTGAGGATGTACTTGGAACCTCGCACCAATTCGATTGTCAAAAGCATCAACCAAGAACTTCTCGAACCGGCAGCGGTGGAGTTGAAGCGACTGGGCAAAAAAGGACTGGTTACCGTCGTAGATGACCTGGACAGAGTGGAGAACCGACGCCTGCCAAACGGACACCTGCAGCCAGAATATATTTTTGTTGACCGTGGGGAGCAGTTGCGCAAACTAAACTGCCATGTAGTGTACACCGTGCCCCTGACATTGGTTTACTCGAATGAGTTAGGAAAACTTACCGGCAAATTTGGTATGGAACCCCAGGTATTGCCAATGGTGCCGGTGCGGCGGCGAGATGGCACGCACTGCGAAGAAGGAATGGCGCTGCTGCGACAAACGGTGCTAGTAAGAGCCTTTCCTGAGGTTTCCCCAGAGCAGCGGCTGAGTTTAATTACAGAGGTGTTTGACAGTCCTGAAACCTTAGACCGGCTCTGCAGAATCAGTGGCGGTTATGTGCGCTACTTGCTGGGGCTAATCTATCGCTGTCTCCAGAAAGAAAATCCACCTATCTCGCGTCAGTGCCTGGAAACTGTGATTCGGGAACGCTGCCATGAGCTTGTGCGCTCTATCGACGACAATCAGTGGGAATTACTGCGTAAAATTGCCGCCGAAAAAACAGTCATAAACGAGACAGAATATCAAATATTGCTGCGCAATATGCGCGTCTTTGAATACCGGGACGAGCGAGGGCGCTGGTTTGATGTCAATCCGATTTTGGCAGAAGCTGAAAAATTTAAACCTGGCACATTTAAAAGCTAAAACATATATAGCGTTTTTTGTATGAGTGAGGTACTGAGAAACCCGGTTTCGCCAAAGTTACCGGGTTTCTGGCGTGTACTTCATCCAACTGAAAACCGCTATAATTTATATATTGCCAATTTTCCGGCTTCGCGCTAGCAAACTTTACAGGAGCTATTGAAAGCAATTTAATAGCATAATATCTGGAGGCCAGACTGTGTTCTCCAGCGAAATTGCAATCACACGCTAATTGAGTGAGATTTTTTAGGCGTGAGATCCCGATCTGACGCCAAGTTTAGAGAATCCCGAAGCTCTGTACTGTATCGATTTGTTGTCGGTGCCCAGACAGCCGCCTCCGCCCTTGGACTTGAAGCGAACGATCGGGCAGGCAACACCGGCCAAACGCGCGAGGACAAAACCGGCCACTGGGTGCACAGTCCCGACATCCGCTCGTCTCTGGCCAAACAAAAGGCAAGGGCGCAATTGAACAATGGGCACAGGGCAGCAAAACCAGCGCCCCATGCCCCATCGCCCCCTGCCTTGCGCCCCGCGCCCTGCGCCCCGGGATCGATGTCCACTGCCAGAATCACTTCCCGCCCTCAAATCAGACCATCAAGATAACCGGCAGAATCTTAAATTCTTCCTTAAATTCTTCTACTTCTGGGTCAGGCGGGGTGAGACTTGGCGCACTGCTCACCGTGCGGGTGTTTAGAGAAACGGCAGGTTCGCCATCACTGCTGCTGAACAGATCCTGTGCCGGTGTGGCCGCTGTCAGATGGGGCTGTTGCTGCCGGTCAAAGTGCCCGTCACCTTCAGAGATTACCGCAGGGACAGCGCTCTTAATTTTAGTCTGGTTTTGCAGCTTGTTGGTATACTCAATCCGCTTTGTTTTAGCAGTGATGTAGGCGGTTGTCCCTTCAGGAATCTGTTGCAGCAACTTGAGGGCGGCGGCAAAATTGCCGGCATTCGCCTGACTGTAGGCTTGTTGCAACAATTGGTCAGCATTGACGCGCCGCTTTTGGGTGTAGTCAACTAGCTGGGCTTGCCCCTTGTCGTAAGCTAAAGTCCCCTTGGGAATCTTTTTGATCAACCTGATCGCGCCGGCAAAATCTTTCCTGGCTGCCCTCTGAGAGGCAGTTTGCAAGAATTGCTCAGCTTGAGCCTCCATCTTGACGTGGCGCTTTTTGCTGTACTCAGCAATTTTTGCTTCCACCTTGGGATAGTCTGGCACTGCTTTGGGAATATTTTGGAGAACCCTCAGGCCCAGGCTAAAATCTCCCCTCGCTACCTCATAGCTGGCTTGTTTCAGGGATTTCTGGACTTCACCCTTGGTTTTGGGTGCCGCTTTCCGGAGCAATGGATCTATCTTGTTCTGCCAGTAAGAAATTTTCGGAACCCGCTCAGCCTCCTCAAACACATCCAGCCACCGGCTCTCCTTAAAAGCTTTTTCAACCTGCTTGACTCGCTGATCGGCTTGCAGCCAGTTCTGCTGCCACTCCTTGAGCGAGTCGCGAGCGTCATAATAGGCAGAACTGTATGTGGGAACGGATTTGGCCAGAGAGACTGCTTGCTGGAAGTTTCCCGCCTGATATTGTTCTTTGGCCAGCACAAACGTATCTTTCCCCGGATCTATGGGAGGAGCCAGCACCAGATTGTAGATTGCAAACGCTACCGCCGCCACATTACCGGCCATACCGATGGCAATTCCAATCAGTGCCACCACTCGGCTGAGAGCTCCAGAACCAGTGGGGCGATCTGTCTGAGATAGAGCCGGTGGTGCCGCGTCAGCGTTGGCCGCTTCGGCTGAACTTCTCAGTAAAGGTAAGAGTTCGAGTTCTGCCGATTCCAACTCCTGACTGCCCTGGGGCTGCACTTCCGGGCTGCCGGACTCGTGAGTCTCTTGACTGGCCGCAGGCTGTCCGGCGCTTACCTGCAGAAAAGTCGATTCCTCGGTACCCGCAAGCTCTTGGAGGGCTTGCAGAACTTCAGTTGCAGATGGGGAGCTATTTTTGTCATATTGATGCACCATATTATTGAGTATAGCAACCAGCCGTGAACTGGTGGACGCCGGCACGAGCTGATCCCAACTATTTTTTTCCAGTTCAGCTGTTAACTGATCGGCACTGAGCCCCGTCAGCGCTTGCATGCCAATCAGGGACAGCGCACAAATATCACCGCCCGGGCCGATCCTGCCCCCTACTGGCTGGCTGGCACCAGTTGAAGGGATGGGCGCACCCAAAATGTCGGTGGCACAGTCAAAAGATTCTCCTGACTCCAGAGTCTCTGTCCCGACGCTGGCAAAGTCAATCACAACTAAGCTGCCGTCACAGGTGCGCCGGATGATTTTGTCCGGCTTGAGATGGCCGTGAACTGCCCCCTGCTGGTGAGCCAATTCCAAAATCCTCAAAACTTTTCGCAGCAGATGGACAACCCGCTCTTCTGTCCAGGGTTTGCCAGGAATCAGTTCCGCACTCAGCGGAGTTCCTTCCATCAATTCTCGCCCCTGGTACGCTTGGTACTTGTCAAAACAGGCTAGCATCTTGGGAATATCCTCCCGGTCGCTCAGTGTTGTCAAAGTTTCTGTTTCGCTGGTGAGCCTACGCCTAGTTGTTTGCGAGCCGCCAGAAGCTCTATCAGGAAGCTTCTGCAGTTTAACAAGGCTCTCGGGATCGCCGGCAACCTGAGTGTCCAAGGCTAGGCTGGTGCTGCCTGGGTTGGCGGCGCTGATCGCCCGGAGCATTTTGTAAAGTCCGTCCAGTAACCTTCCTAATGGAGAATTCGACATTAATTTCGACATACAACCATTTTCCACACCAGCTAATCTAAAAATCCCGCCCTTTGATTTCGGCCACGCGCTTGCGCTCTCCCAACAAATGAAGTCATAACCCAGTGCGGCGCGCTCATAACGAAGCGGGGCGGGACGCTTTCCTTCGCGCCACCTGTGAGGTAATCAAACGATTTCCCTTAACTAACTCAGCAATCGAAACTTTTAATCTCGGCTTGCTTAGACTTTCCTATTTAAAGTATGTCCTCAAAATCGCTATTCAATCATAGCAGCTTTTTCTGAACTGTTGCAACTAATAATTATGGCGTAACGCCAGCGAAACTGTTTGCAGGTAAACCCTTTTAATTGCCGGCACTAGCCTGAAACTTTTTGGAAGGACTGACCATAAACCAGCCCTGATGAATCCAAAAATTCCGCCTTCTGCTGTCCCCTCGCTCAGGGCAGCGCCCGCGAATGTCAGGCCCATTGGGATGGCCTTGAGCCTGATAAACAGGAAAGCAAGCGTAGCAATTGGCACCGCTAATATGAGT
>JALOOK010000561.1 GCA_025454445.1 Oscillatoria sp. Prado101
AAAGGTAATGAGCTGTTAGGCTTTTAATCTTCCTGTCTGCCCTTTGTCGGCGGAGCCGACAGGACAGCGTTCCCAGCTGCCAGGCTGGGAACGAGAGGACTGGCTTGATATTAAAGCGGTCAGATATGGGTAGCTGGGGGTTAAAGGAAGCTGATAGAATACAGCAGATAGGTTAAGAGCGAGTTTTTCAATGAAAACTGAGGCCAAGACTGAAGAGACAGCTAAACAAACGGAATCCGCGCCGGAGCCTGAGGGGGAGCGAGGATTCAACTGGAGGCAGTGCTGGTATCCCGTTGCCTTTGTTCAAG
Source organism: Oscillatoria sp. Prado101 (assembly GCA_025454445.1). Classification (GTDB taxonomy): domain Bacteria; phylum Cyanobacteriota; class Cyanobacteriia; order Cyanobacteriales; family Oscillatoriaceae; genus Oscillatoria. Next base: position 309 of record JALOOK010000561.1, read on the forward strand.
ATTTGCCTAAAGACCACGCTTATAGCTTTTCCTTATACGACGAGCCTTTCGTGTTGTTCAGAAACCGGGATGGGAAACTGGGATGTTTGACAGATCGCTGTCCCCACCGCGCCGCCAGACTCTCCGACGGACAAATTACTGACGGCAAAATTGAGTGTTTGTACCACGGGTGGCAGTTCGGCACCGGCGGGGAGTGCGAGCACATTCCGCAATTGCCGGCTGAAGCTAAAATTCCGGCTAATGCCTGTGTGCAATCCTTTACGGTTGTGGAGCGCCAAGGCATGGTCTGGGTGTGGCCTGGGGAACCGGAAGCTGGTGCCGGTGAGCGCATTCCAGTCATACCTGAGCTGGACAAGCCGGAATTTGACAGCGCCGACTACATGCGTGACCTCCCTTACGACCAAGCCTATTTTATAGAGAACGTCATCGATCCGGCTCACGTCTACATCAGCCACCACGGCAGCGAAGGGAATCGTAACAACGCCCAACCGCTGGAAATAGAAGTGCTGGAAAGTTCGGTTGAGGGGATCAAGAGCAGGTGGCGGGGAATGCGGAACCCCAATGACAGTTGGAGCCACCTTGATTTTACCGCTCCAAATTTAGTTCTGTATAGCTTTAGTATGGCGGGCAGTTCTGGGGGAATAGCTCTGTATTCAATTCCTATGGGTCAGGGAAAATGCCGGATGTTATTAAGAAGATATGCCAACTTTTTGAGTGGGAAAATACAGCTGAAGCCTCTGTGGGTGGAACATCTCCGTCAGAGTAAAATATTGGAGGAGGATTTGCAATTAGTTGTGGGGCAAAAAGCAGAAATAGATCGATTGAGGCAACCTCTAAAAGAGCTTTATTTGCCCCTCAAGACATCCGACACGTTGGTGATTGAGTACCGCAAGTGGCTGGATAAATTTGGGCGGGGTTTGCCGTATTATCAGGGCTATGCCACCTCGAAGCTGGATAGCGACAGTAAGGAGTGCGGCGGAGAGCCGGTGGTGCTAGACCGGCTTTCGCAACACACGCAGCTGTGCGGAACCTGCAGTCGAACTTATCGGGTAACGAGCAGGTTGAAACAATTCTCGGTGGGGGCGGCGGTTGTAATGGCAGCTTTGGCGATCGTTGCAGATGGTTTTGGCAGTAAAATAGTGGCCGTGTCGGCTTTTGTCTCGGCTGCTGCTTTGGCGGCTGTGGCTGAAAAGGTCAAAACCCACTTTGAGCGTTCCTACACTCGCCACTAAGAGCCCAGGCGAAACATTGCGAGCGGGAGCGAGAAACCGGGTTTCTATTAGAAACCCGGTTTCTAAAACCAAACATCAGGTTTTATGCTGTAATTATAAAAACCCCAGTTTCTTGGTAGGGCCTCAAACATGTCTGAAAACAAGCCAGTAGAATTTTCCAGGGGGGTGGAGAAAGTTGCCATCATCGGTGCTGGACTTGGCGGTCTGGCCGCAGCAATAGCGCTGCGAAAACAAGGGATCGACGCCCAAGTATACGAGAAGGCGCGGGAATTGCGACCGGTGGGTGCCGGTCTGACCCTGTTTCCCAACGGCTTAAATAGTCTCGATGCCATCGAACCGGGTACAGTGGAGTCGCTGAAACGCGCCGGCAGCCAGACCCGCGTGGTGAATTTGAAAAAAAGCACCGGCGAACTTATAATACCGAACCGGATAACCCTGGCGGAAAAATATGGGCAGCCGATGTTGAACATCCGCTGGTCGCGCTTGCAGGAAATCCTCGCCTCGGCAGTGCCAGCGGATGCGATCCACCTGAATTGCCGGTGTATCGGCTTTGAGCAAAATGACAGCGGCGTCGAAGTGTTTTTTGAGGGTGGAAATACCGTGCGGGCAGACTTGCTGGTCGGGGCTGATGGGATAAACTCCGCAGTCAGACAGGCGCTGATTGGAGATGGGGCACCTCGCTATGCGGGGCGCATGTCTTGGCGTGCCGTTCTCCAGTACAGCCACGAGCTGCTGTCTCCCGATCAAGTAACGATCATGACAGGCGGGGGCAAAAATATGATGCTCATCGACACCGGCGGCGGATATATATTTTGGAGCACCGGTGCGCTGTCGGAGGAAGACTCTGTTTGCCAAAGTGCCGCAGAGGTCAAATCTCGCGTTTTGCAGGAATTTGCCGGCTGGGGGGAACCTGTGAGGGCGATCGTGGAAGCGACAGATGCCGGCAGCATCGTGGAGCGACCGATATGGGACAGACCGCCGGTGCTCAACTGGAGCAAAGGCAGGGTAACGCTTTTGGGCGATGCGGCGCATCCAGTGGTGCCGTCGCTGGGACATGCCCCCAGCATCGAAGCTGCCCTCTCTAGTTACGAAAACAGCCGCACGCAACGCACGCAAGTCATCCAAGCTCGCAGTGCGTTCGTGGGAGCTCGCTCCTATGACGCCGACAGCGACACATTTCTTCGGGGAGTGGCAGAACAGGCGCAGGCGAGCCAGCCTGAATTTGAGGATTGGCTTTATCGCTACAACCCATCTGTGATAAGTTAATGGTTGCACCGATAGTGAAGGAGATTGCCGCGATGTCAGCAGAAGTGATTGAAAAACTTGTAGATGCCTACTTGGCCAATATGCAGGCCATGAATGCACAGGGGTGGCTGGAGAACTTTGCTGAAGATGGGGTTATCTGTGACCCCGTTGGCAAACCGCCCAGCAAAGTCCACGAGGATTATCATAAATTTTTTGGGATGCTGTCTGCCATCTTTGATAAACTAGAACTGTCAAAAGACCATATTTTTGTGGTCGCGGGCAGTGGGGCCGCTGTCAAGTGGACAATGCGGGCGGTTGGGAAAAATGGACGGACTGCCACCGGCGAGGGAATCCATG
>JALOOK010000195.1 GCA_025454445.1 Oscillatoria sp. Prado101
CGCGTGCGGGGAGGGGGTAGGGGTGCCTGGTTCATCCTGCAATTGTGCAAAGCCCTGCAATAACAATCCTACCAGACTTGAGAACGCGCCACAATGGCATGAATACCAGCTTGCCCAAACAGGGGGACTGAAACCTGACAAGCGTCCAGGACGAACAGGTGTGGGACATGGCCCCTTGCTTAGTGGCTGTGGCTGATTGATATGGATTGCCAGATCCTCTTAGCTGGCTGCGGCTAATTCAAAATCTCAAAGTTTGGCGCGGGCGTCAGAGTCACTATTGCTACACAATAAACAGGGTTGATTCTCCCCAAAGTTCGTAGTTGGGCTAAAGCCCAAAAGGTTAAATTAAGAGAGTAAACAGGTTTATATCCTCCCTATTAATCCCCAAAACATAGGTTATGTATTCATGTATTTTTACAGCAGCGTTTTCATGGGCACAACGTCGTGGAAGTGTGAGTAGTCTATGCTGTTATGCCCGTCCATTCTCTTGGACAAAACATCCACAAACCGCATATTCCAAAGGATTTCTGAGGCGATAAAGGAGTGACGGGCGTGGACAGTCTGGGAAACGGTTTCGTCGAGGCCGGTCATCGTCACTACGATTTCGATTTCCTGCTGGGCCAACAACTCGGGCGTGGCTCCATTAAGGGGGCTCGTCTCATCAATGACGTGCATCACCGTCCAGCTGAGGGCAAAAATTGGCGTCCGGCTGCGCACTAGGTTGAGATCGTAGAACCGGCGCATAAATTCCCCCTCTGGGCTGATTTCGTTGCGCACCAGCGTCACCGACATCTGCGCTTCCAGAATCTGATTGTAGCGCAAGTTAGCTGCGCGGAACATCAAGGTAGGCACGCCATGATACGGTCTGATCACCGCCACGCGGCTGAAAAGCACTCTCGCTGTGGGGCGGGAAAACCGGGCGAAGGCCAGCCCTGTGACCATCGCCACCCCCAGCAAACCCACCATCGCTTCCACCGTCACCACCCAATTTGCATAATCCGTGGCGGGAGACATCCCCCCGTAACCGATGGTGGCCATTGTCTGGACGCTGAAGAAGAAGGCGTCTTGGAAGGAACCCGGGCGGGCGTTTTGAATGCAATTCCCTCCCGCCAGGTAGGCGAGGGCAAACAGAGCGTTGGAAACTGCGTACAGCACCCACATCAGGCCCAGGAACGCTGGCCAGGACATGGTGAGCAGCAAATGGTACAAGTCGTGCCAGTGGAAGCGCCAAGTTCCTTTGCGGACGACGTTGAACTGTCCAACCCGTCTTGCCATGCCTGCTAGTGAGTTATGGCTATACTTTTTGGCCATCGATGGAGCGCTTTTGTGCTGGAAATCTAATCGATCTTAGCGAAAGTGTGGGTTGGCAATCGGCGCGTCGCCGGGATGGGGACGCCAACTTACGGTGAGTGCCCTATCCGCACGCAACTGGCGGCAAATCTTGTTTCAACACCGGCAACCGGTCAACCCCTGCCGGCTTGTCTTCGGCGCGGCGTGCCGGAACGCTGCCGGCAGGCCATGCCCGGTCGGCTTCCGGAGGGTGTGGGGATTTTTCTCGGTTAACAGGGGGAGCTTTTGATTTTACAAAATTTTACAAATTAGCGCAAGGGTTCGGCTGATAGGGACGTTTTGGTGCGGCACAGTGCTGTTTTATATGTAGTTTTACGGAGGCCAGTTACAAAATGTTTCCTAACCGGTACTCAAAGCAGTTTCGGGGTAAACTAAAATAAGTATGGGACAATAAATTCGGCTTCAGGGCTGCCTGAGGTAAATATTTGTAAATTAGTGTAAAAAACTTGACAATAGGGGGTAAATTGCTCTATAGTTAAGGAAGATATAGAGAAGGGGATTGTAGGAGCTAGAGGAGTATTGTCAAGCCCCTGTGAAATGGAGTGGTTTAAAGGTGGAGGCTGTATGCTGAGAGGACGGAAAAAACTTTGGTTCAGTCTGGCTGCAAGTGTGGCGATAACAGGGATTAGTTTTGCCAGTCCAGTCACTCCGACAAATTTTATAAACCAGGCTAGGGCGCAGCAGGCGCTTATAAGTGGGGGGACGGCTTCTGGAGAAATCAACGCCAATTCCCGCAGTTTTACGGACGCTGAAACTGAAAAATCGCGTTTTGGCGAGGAATATACTTTTGAGGGAAAGGAAGAGGATACGGTTACGATCGAGGTGCAGCCAACCGGCGCTCTCGAAGTCAAATTGGTGTTGATTGACCCTCGGGGAAACATTGAGACGGCTGGCTCGGATGGAGAGCCGGAATTGAAGGACTATACGCTCAAGCGGAGTGGAACGTATAAGGTGCGGGTGCTAGCTTCCAGCGGAACTGGCAGGTACACTATTCGCTTAACGTCGTCGAACACAGGAACTGTCACAGCAGAAGATGTATTCAAGCGTTATGGATGGAATTCTGTCATCTGTGGCAGTCCTGACTTAGCAGTCATCCAAATTGGTTCGGAGACTCGCTGTACAAGAGACTATCCCAAGGGGCGATACACATACAATCTAAGCACGGGGAAACTAGACGCTGAAGCAATTCCGGACAGTAAGCCTTTGGCGGATAAAGTGATGGATATGCAGGGATTGGCCACATATCCATGTGGTGCTGACCCGACTAAGCTAGTCGTCTTTACAATTGGCAATGAGACGCGCTGCATGATACCGAAAGGCGAGTACGCAGCAGGCTCGTCCTACACCTTTGATACTGCTTCTAACAAATTCAAGCAGGACCAGCAGCCGGTTAACGCTAACAGCAATCCTGTTCCACCCAGCGACCCCAATATTGCACTTATCAAAAGTTGGGAGCTTACTCCCGTGGACTGCGTGAATGGCGGGCCGGTGGTTTTGATTTCCATTGACGGAAAAAATTACTGTACCGCACCAGCTCCTCAATTCGGGATGACCGCCGGACAGTCCTATCAATACAACAGGGCAACTGGGGCGCTAATCCCTGTGTCGGGTGGGAACAATAATGGGGTGACAGAAGTCAAGGACAAACCGTGGTAAGCCGGCGGGTTCGACCGGCATTGAAACCGGCTCCTGAATTCGGGAGAAACGCCGGTGGGGCATCTAGATACAAAAGCGCTGCCGGTCAGCGAATTGGCCGGTGGCGCAACATAATTCAAGAACAGTCAGCCGGCGGAGGGCGTCTGATTCTCAGAGGGTTTTTATTGTCCTGTTCGCTAGTAAATAGCACGGGTTTTAGAGCCCCCATTAGGGTGTGAGTTAAGGAGCGCCAGCCGCGAAAGTGGGAAATGTTAAAGAAGAGCGCAGCTTTTCTCAACTTCCCGCTAGCAATAGATTCAATTATAACTAGGAGTTCGCCATGAAATCTAAGTTTTTTGCAAGAGCTTTCGTAACTGTTTTTCCCCTGTGCGGCGCGGTGGTGCTGACAGCTGGAGTTCAAGCCGCACCTCCAATACAGGGAGGCGGGACTGGAGGCAGCTCTTCGGGCCCGCCTGTACAAAACCCGGCAGGATCAACTCCTGCAGGCGCATCTGCCGGCACAACTTTCAAGTGCATTCAGGACGGCAGCGGGTGGGCCACAGTCGCTGTTCGCTCTGACGGCAAACAGTCAAAACCGATAATCAGCTGGCAAACCACAGAATTTGGGCCCGAGTACACGCCCAAACAGCGGTGTGAAATAGTTAACGAAAAACTGGCTGAGGGAGTAGCCCGGAATGGCGGGAGCCTCAAAGGTTTGCAGGTGATGACTGGCGAGGCGCGGGACGGTTCCCCGGTTCTGTGCTACATCACCCCCGGAGTGGGTGGTTGCAATAGCTCCAACCACCTGATGAACGTTCCGCGAGGAAGCGATCCGCGTCAGGCTCTCGCCAATCTCATCGGGCGTCTGACCGATCCTGTAGGGACTGGACTGCCGGTGCAGAATGCTGAGTCAGCTTTTGTCGCGGATTTCGGAGATGCTGTGCAGCGAGAGCTGGATTCATTAGGGTCCGACACCACAACACCGAGCAATAACACGGCACCGGTTAGCAATCCGAGTGACCCTTCGTGGTAATCCTGGGATAAAGAACCCTGGTTTCCCAGCGGGGGTCAAGAAACCAGGTTTCTTAAAGTTTCTCTGGTAATTTCTGGGGTTGGCGCTCCTGCTGCGGGCAGAATAAAAAGGCTTCAGGCAGTTATAATATACTCAAAATATTTCTGGCGTTGCTCTGAATTGGCGATGAAACTCACTGCTGTTGCTCTCACCCTTGCTGCTGGCTGTATTTGGCCGGAGGCTGCTGTTTTAATCAGCCAGCGATTACCGACTGGCCAGCCCCCGAATGGCAAGCTTTTTCAGTGCCAGAAGACCTCCAGCAGCTATGGGGTGGTTGCTGTCACCGAGGCGGGCAAAAAAACCAGACCTCTGATTGGCTGGAATAGCAGTTCCTCCCAACATGGCTGTGCGGAAGTTGCGGAAAAATTGAGCGCCGCAGTCAGCGGCAACGGCAACCAGCTTTCTAATTTGCTCCTAATGACGGGTGAGGTGCGCGGAACTGAGGCGATCTGCTATGTCAGCGATCAACTTTCTGGCTGCAATTCAGTCAACCGCCTGTTCGACATTCCACGGGGAACTAACCCCCATCAAGCCATCCGGAAATTGCTCAGCGTGCCGGCGGTCGCTTTTGTGCGCGGAAACCCGCTTGAGGGCATTGAACACCCGACTTTTTTGAGGTTTGGAGATGCGGTGCGCCGGGAACTGGCGGCGGCGGAGAATAGTGGAGCAACTGGCTCAAAACAGCTGGCTCAATCGCCTGCTGAAATTGCCAGACAAGTGACGGTGCGGGTTTTCACTAATCCCGGCGCGGGTTCTGGGGTTATAATTGAGCGCCAGGGCAAAACTCACACGGTTTTGACTTGCGCTCATGTAGCTAATGGCAATCAAGCGGGGCGCTATACGGTTCTGACGCCGGATGGCAAAACTCATTCCGCTTCCCGCAAACCAGTGCCGGCGCTGAATGGCGTTGACTTGGCTTTGATTGAGTTTGACAGCCCAACTCTCTATCGAGTTGCAGTCTCGGGAAATTTCCAGGAGGTATCTGTTGGGGAGCCGGTTTACACTGCAGGATTCCCCAACTATCGAGACAGCGGCCCAAATGCTGTTGAGAATACTTTTGACTGGGGGCTGCGAGCTTTTCAGCTAACAGAGGGAACTGTCTCTATGATCCTCTCAGACCGCTCTTTGCCGCAAGGCTACCAACTGGGTAACACCAATACTATTGACCTGGGTATGAGCGGCGGGCCGGCTTTGAATCAAAAGGGCCAATTGATAGGGATTAACGGTCGAGTCAACTATCCCTTTCAAGGCATTGATGTGTTTATCTTTACCGACGGCACTAAGCCATCCCCAGAACTGTTCAGGCGCATGGACCCCCTGAGTTGGGCGGTTCCCATCTCAACTTTCCAGCAAAGAATAGGTCAGATACCCGCTGCGCCACAGAACAGCAATCGCCCGACAGCTCCGCCGGCAGCTGGGGATGATATTCCTTGGTAAGGCTGCTGGCAATACAGTACAGCAGTGCGGGGGCGGAGTCAAACGCTCCCTATCTCATTTTATAATAAATCAAGTTGCTATTTACCAGTGAGTCAGGCGATATCCCCCCCTACCGGGGCGGAAGGTCACCGCCCCTACAAAGGGGGGACATTCTCTTGCGCCCCCCTTTTTAAGGGGGGAAAGGAGGGAGCTGGATGCAAAGACCTTGTAGGTAGCAACTTGGGTTATAATCCCCTTCCAGGCTCTGCCTGGGAACGCCGTTTTGGAGGCAGAGCCTCAAAAGTTGCAACTTGGGTTATCCCCTCGTTGGGTTATCCCCTTCCAGGCTCTGCCTGGGAACGCCGTTTTGGAGGCAGAGCCTCCCAAAGTTGCAACTTTCCCCTCGTTCCCCTCGTTTCCAGGCTCTGCCTCGGAACGCCGTTTTGGAGGCAGAGCCTCAAAAGTTGCAACTTGGGTTATAAGAACATTATAATAACTCAAATTGCTACCTACAAGTGAGTCAAGGCTAGATCCCCCCCTAGCCGGGGCGGTCGTGCCGCACCGCCCCTACAAAAGGGGGGGTAACATTCTCTTGCGCCCCCCTTTTTAAGGGGGGAAAGGGGGGAGCTGGATGTTTAGACTTGTAGGTAGCAACTAGGGATATAATAATACAGGGGAGGACAAACTATGTCAAAGAATCAGTGGAAAGCCTTAGCGCTGAGTTTAATGGCGGCTCTCACCGGCTTGATAGTGGTTATCTTAGCTACGGCTTCAGTTTCTTTGGCTCAAGTAACTTCTGTGTCGCAGTTGATAGATGTGCAACCTACAGACTGGTACTTTCAAGCGCTACAGAATCTGGCAGAAAGGTACGGCGTCAGCCCGGGATATCCCGACGGCACATTTCGAGGGAACCGATCTATAACTAGAGGCGAGTCTGCTGTGTGGTTAAATACTGCCCTAGAAAGGATTACGGAATTAATGCCTGCCGGCAGTGCTGACCATCCCAAGAAAGAAGAAATTACAGCACTGCAACAGCAGGTTGAAGCTTTGCGGAAAGAGGTGGAATTACTTCGGCAATCTAGAGGTGGGTCGCCCGGAAGCAATCCACAGCCCAGCTCGCCGCCTGTCTGGTAATGAATTGCGGGGCGGAAATGCGGTAAACTTCTTCAGACGCGATCCGGCGCTTCAGAGGCAGAGAGGGGGAGGTGACTGGCGGTGAAATTCTGCTGGTTCGCATCTGCAGGTTGGCACTAATACCTCTGGATGTATTGTATAATGTGCGGTGCCCCTGTAATGGGAAGTTGCCCGGTTGGGCTAAAGCCCTACTACAAACGGGCTAAAGCCCTACTACAAACGGGCTAAAGCCCTACTACAAACTTTTGGGCTAAAGCCCTACTACAAACGGGCTAAAGCCCTACTACAAACTTTTGGGCTAAAGCCCTACTACAAACGGGCTAAAGCCCTACTACAAACGAGCTAAAGCCCTACTACAAACTGGCTAAAGCCCTACTACAAACTTTTGGGCAAACATGTTGTAATTATGAATCGCTTGGCGCTATGTTTAAAAGTGGATGGAAGGGACTGGGATTTGTTTGGGTGGCTTTAATAATTGCTGGACTGGCGGTGATGGTGGCGGCGGCTTCTTTGTCTTTTGCCGCCCCATTTTATGCCGCCCGCGCCCCACTGGTGGCGCAAGTCTCGAATATCGATGATCTCAAGGCTATCGCTAGCGCAACTACGGTTTTGATTGCCCCAAATTTTGAGCCGGTGGACGCAAAAACAGCAGCTGCACAGACAAGAGAGGACTTTGAGAGAGGCTCTCGGTTGGGCAGAGCGGGTTCGGGAGTGATTGTTGCTAGAGAAAACTATTCTGGAGGCTCTGGGAGTTATGTGTACTACGTTTTAACCAATTTCCATGTAGTGGAACCGCGAGCTATTTACGGGATTCGGACTTTTGATAAAGAGGTGCACCCAGCTGACTACAGTCCGCCCCCTCGTATTCCTGGCCAGCCGGAAAGACCTGACCTGACGGCGGGCAATGTGAAAAAATTTGGAACTCGCAGACCGGATAAAAATATCGAAGGATTTGACTTGGCGGTGATAAAATTTGAAAGCGAGAAAGAATATCCGGTTGCGGCGATTCCAGTTTCTAACTTAAATGAGATAGTTCAAGCTGGGGAAGATATTCTTGTATCTGGCTGGCCAACTCCTCCCGCCGGCAGCACCGACATCCGCAGAACGCGGCAGTCATCTCTTGGTAAAGTGGAAGCGGCAACCTCTCCCGCGCCGAGTGGCGGTTACAGTTTAGCCTATGATGCGGAGCCGGTGGGAGTTGGCATGAGTGGCGGGCCGGTGTTTAATATGAAAGGTGAAGTTGTGGGCATTCACGGCGCACAGCAGCGGGTGAACGATCCCAAGGGCGGGTGGGCGATTCACGTCAGGGATATCGTTGAAAAGGTAAGCGGTGAAAACATCAGTCTCTCGCCTCCGCCGGTCAACTCCTCGGTGATTAGTAAAG